>CAZPBV010000052.1:9713-13294 GCA_964584675.1 uncultured Bdellovibrionales bacterium | reverse complement strand
TTTTTTGCAGGATGAGGATCCGGGGGTACGATACTTTTTTTTAGAGGACGGTGACTTGGAGGGTCGCGCGGGCAAGTTATCAGATGGGTCGGGAATTACCATGGCGGCATCAGCTCCTCAATCAGAGATCCGACTCCGCATGCTCATGATAGCTCGAATTTTCCTGGATAATATTCCGTGTTTCCAGGAGTGCGGAATGCGAGCGTCTGCTGAGACGTCGCTGCTTGGGTTGGCAGCGGGAATCAGTGAGTTACGAGTTAACATTGATTCAACCAATGAAGCCGAGGTTCATGCCACGCTTCAGGCGTTGTCTTCGCTCCGAGGGGCTGGGCTTGATTATGGCTACCGCTTAGAGAACGGAGGGGCTCTACCAGGAGTACACTAATGATATTGGCTGAACAGTATTCCTATGTCGAACGGTATTCCCGTTTGGTGAAACTTCCCCATGCAGTGTTTGCTCTCCCATTTGCGTTAGCCATGCTTGTTATTGCAGGTCGGACGCATTCTGTGTCGGTATGGCAGTGTATCTGGATAGTGGTAGCGGTTCTTACCGCTCGCTCTGCCGCCATGACTTATAATCGCATAGTTGATCGCGACATTGATGCGCTAAATCCGCGTACCAAAGAAAGAGAAATTCCTCGGGGCACGCTATCTGTGCATCAAGCGAAAATTTTTTTATGGATAAATAGTATCGGTTTTGTATGTAGCAGCGCGGCTCTTGGTCGTCATTGTTTGGTTCTTTCTCCGCTCGTTTTGATGGTTCTCTTTTTTTACTCTTGGACCAAGCGGTTTACTCCTTATTCCCATGCTGCATTGGGGTTGGCGCTGGCCCTGGCGCCCGGAGGGGTATGGTACGCGGTAACTGCTGAGTGGAGTCTAAGCCCGGTCATATTGATGGTGGCTGTCCTTTTGTGGGTGTCTGGCTTTGACATTCTTTACTCATGCCAAGATGTAAAGTTTGACAGGGATCAAGCACTCTTCTCCGTCCCTGTCTGGCTTGGCCTGGAAACCTCGTTTGCATTGGCGCGCTTGCTTCATGTTCTGTCGGTGGTGCATCTCTGGTGGTTTGGGGTCCACATGGGATGTGGTGTGATATATTTCTTGAGCGTACTAGTGTTCGGCGTGTTCTTGGTTCGTCAACACCTTCTTGTTCGTCCCGATGACTTCACTCGAATTGATGCTGCGTTTTTTGCATCCAACGGCCTGGCGAGCGTATTATTTTTTTTGGGTGTGCTTATTGACGGGGGCGTGCGTCTCTAGTGACTAACGCTCGGGCGTGGGAGATTGTATCGCAGTTTTCTCTCGAAGGCCATGTCACTTCGATCGACCCGCTCGCGGTAGGCCATATTCACCAAAGCTATATCCTTACTGTTAGAAATGATTCCCCAGGCAATACCGTTCGTTATCTCTTACAACTAATGAATGAAATTGTGTTTAGCGATATTCCGCGCTTGATGGGCAATGTGGAGCATGTCACACGTCATGTTCGAAATAAGTTTTTTCCCCATGATGAAGGGATGACATGGGAGGTTCCGAGGCTGGTGCTGACCACTAGTGGCGAACGATTTTTTCGAGCGCGCGATGGGAGTGTGTGGCGAGTATTCTCCTATATTGAAAATGGCGAGAGTTTTGACCGATGCCCGAATCCTCTGTATGCGTTTTCTGCGGGGCGGGGATTTGGTTATTTTCTGAGAGCGCTTTCGGATATAGATCCGCGGTTACTGCCGGAGACTATTCCCCGTTTTCAGGACTTTGTTTTTCGAATGGAGGAGTTCGATCATGCGGTGCGCGAAGATCGGGTCGAAAGAGTTGCGGGTGTGAGCGAAGAGATTCGGTGCATGCACCAAAGGCGTGCTGAAGCCCTTCAGAAGTACGAGCTCAGCAAAGCGGTAATTCGAGTTATTCACGGTGATCCTAAATTCAATAATTTGCTCTTTGTATGTGGGGAACCCAGAATGCGAGCCGTAGTTGACTTGGACACGTGCATGGCAGGGTCGTTAGCTTTTGACTTTGGCGATCTTGTGCGAAGCGTGGCGCTTACGGTGCCCGAGGACTGCCATGATGTATCTGCGATCGAATATCCCGAGGCGACTGTTAGTGCGGTGGTAACGGGGTTTTTTGAAGGACTAGGAGGAGCGCTATCAGCGCGTGAAAGCCTCGCTCTGCCATACGCCCCGTACTGGGTTACCATGATGCTCGCAGCTCGATTCTTGACTGATTATTTGCGAGGCGACACGTATTTTAAAGTAGGTGATTCCGAACAGAACTTGAGGCGGACACGGACGCAACTTGCTCTCGCGGAACTGTTCAGGAATAGAGAGGAGTTCTTTACATTCTCTTTACATTCTCTCAGAGATTAGGCGAAAAGACTACGCGAGAATGATGAGAATAAAGCGCCTTTAAATTACCTACAATTTTACTAGTGTTTCCAGGCGATTGAATCAAAAGTTGCCGTAAGATTGTGACTGTGCGTGAGCAAAAAAGCATCTTTTAACGCACCTTTTCGACGCCTATTTCTAGCCCCAGGGTGCCGACATTTATATTTAACATATTGTTATTATTAGCTAAATTAGTTGCCTTAAAAGAAACTTTTCTTTCGATTTTTGCGCAAAGTCACTGAGGCAATGCGTACCCTCCATAACGTCAGAAATGGATAAATTCGCATGAGTCAAAGAGTTTTTAGTATTGGCCCTGGCTGTTCGTCGGTGATGGATTGCTTTCATGACGGTATTGAGCCGATCCTTGGTGGCGCGGCAGCAATTCGTGAGGAGCTTAGGGTTCAGCCCCTTGCCCCCGACCGTAAACCCGATCAACGGTATTTTCAAACTGTTAGCGCGGAGCTGCAAAAGGAAATTGCTGATTATAAGGGTCTGGGATTTCAAGTCGAAATTGCTCCCTCAATTTGCGCCGGGGCTCGTGGGTCACGGCAAGATGCCATTGGTTTGAGTGTCGGGTTGAGCCAACTTGAGACACCAGGACGAGCAGGGGTGTGTGTCGCTAGCGATCCGGTTGACTTCTTGCAGAAATATCACGAGGGAGATAAAGAAGCGCCGCCGCCACTGCGAAGCAAGAAAACTGCGATTGCAGTAGTTCCTTTGTCTCTTCATACAACGCGAACGGACGACAGTGCCGGTGAGGTCATTGTATTCGATCACCTTCTTAATCAGGAAGTATTGAGAGAATCGGTGATTCTGCAGGATGGGCAGTTAAGGCAGGACTCCCCTGTTGTCCGCGCGCTAGGAGAACGCATTGCAGAATACTTGAAAGTCAAGGCGTCAAAGCATGGGGCGTTGGTCAGCGATGTTCCACCAAATCCCCATGCTCAAGATGAAATCACCTACTATATTCAAGCAGAACGATCATTGGCGAGTCGTGATCAGAAAATGCTTTCAACTTTCTTTGATAGCGGGGGAAGCCTGAGAGTGGAAGCCGTCAAGCGAGGAGACGCCATTGATATTGCGCCTATGGTGACTTTCAATGGTGAGATTGCCAATAGAATTAATTATGCCCGGATTCGGATCAAGGGACAGGCTCTTGTGCTTGCCCTTGAGCAGGATAGATCGGTGCGAGGATCAAACGGG
>CAZPBV010000052.1:4105-9703 GCA_964584675.1 uncultured Bdellovibrionales bacterium | reverse complement strand
GAAGAAGAACGTCCGCTGCAATTTTCGGTAATATGTGTTCCACTCCCGTTTCTTGAAGAACGCACGGAGGCCGAGTGCTACGTCCCTGTTCAAGTCGACCTTCAGCCATTTGGCGGTGCTATAGTATCTGGATGGCTGGAGCATGAGGCATTACAACCAATTGAAAAGATAGGCCCATATCGTCTGTACTCTAATATGGAAGAGACGTTCGTGAGGAAACAGTTTGGCGACCAGTTCGCGGATATTGGGATGGGGGCCCAAAGGGCCGAGGAGTTCTTTGGCTACGAAGCCGGTCATCGGTTGTCGCAGATTCTCTTGGCGAACTCGGTGAATTATAATGCCTACTTTCATCAGTCAAATCCGCGCGCCATCGTAATTCAAGATGAAGTACTCAAATCGGGCGGTTCGGTGGCGGCTGTGGCATTTCATGAAGTGGTTCATTTGGTAGATAACTATTTAGATGGCAAATTGAGTGCAGGAAAATTTCAAGAGTGGTTTCGAGAGTTGAGACAATCGTCGCCCCGATTTCTGGATCAAATTTGCGAGAAAAACTTCCTGCCCAATGTTCAAGCGGGACACGCTAAAGATGATTCGGCTGAGTTCCTTGCTAGTTTTGTTAATTCCCTCACCCATCCGCGCTGGGCTGCCGCCATGAGAGAACGTTCGACTGAGTTTTGTGAAAACTATCGCAAGTCATGTGAGGTTCTCAGGGAAGTGCTGAACGAGGCTGGCATATCTTCCGGTTCCCCTATTGTTCAGTCGCTCAGAGCAAAGGAGAAGTTCATTGAGATACAAATTTCCCCATGAAAATGTACGCTCATTGGATGCCAGGTTGGAGCGTCGACCATAGGCGGATTAGGACCTCAGTAACATTCTTCGCTACCGGCATCCATATTGAGAAGCGGACGATGAGGGTCGCAGGCGACCATCCCGCGCGAGCCATCGATAGCGCTCTTACTTGTTTGGGCCTTTTGGGAAACACTCCGATTGAGCGCCATCACTACGCCGAAAATCATAAGTCCTACCACCGCCAGCGCGAGAGCATACTCAACGACCGTTGCTCCAAGTGATACATTGACGGTGTCGTGACTATCAGATGCCATAGTAAACTCAGAATATTTGTCTTAAAGTGAGAATCCGCTGAAAAAAGAGTCTCCTGATGTTGTAAACAACATAGTCGTCGGAGCCGGGATCCAGGAGCATATCCCAGTACTGACGAAAACATTGTGCCTCGCTCCACGTTCCGTCAAAGCAATGGGGCAGGGTTGCTTCATACTGCATGAGGTACGGGCTGAGGGCGAAAAACATTCTCTCTGGCGGGCTTGAAAAAACTTTTGATAGCGCCTCAATGGCGCCCTGCTGAGCATCTGCCGCCTGAGTGGGAATATATAGGAAAGTTACATAGCGTTTGCTTTGCGACGGACCGATCGGATCCGATGGCGAAAACATTTCCTTTAGCTCAGCAAGTTGAGCGTTCGAGGGTTGAGCATGAGCGATAATGAGAATATGGGATTCAACATTTCCCGGGGCGGCAAGGTAGTGAGATTTCGAGAGCGGATTGGGTGTTAATGGAGGGGGTTCACTTGGGACGAAAGGGAATATTCCCGGGCCAACAATCGCCGGAACAACCCCCGCAGATTTCGAGGCCGAAGGGGGTGGCGTATTGAGAATATAGCTTAGACTTCCTACCAAGTCCGGCTGAAGATCGAGATTGGGATCGCCATATTTATTCTTCTGTAGCGGTTTCAAACAAGCGGGCGCAGTTGATGAGCCGGAGAACTGGTACGGGCACGATTGAACTGAACCCAATATCGAAACGGTGGCAGCTGCCGAGAGCCTTACTGTGCGATTTTGTTCCGGACACACGCCCAGGGCTTCCCAACTACATTGCTGGTCCCAGGAGTCTTCATTGGGGGAGTACTCGTTTGGAAGATATCCCGATCGCGCTTGATAATTGGTGACAGCAGGTGAAAATTTGTAAAAACTCGGCTCAAAGTCCAAGTTCTCCGGATCATGAATACGCGGTAGCTGATAACGCTGAAGCCCGCGCGAGGAGCTGCTATCGGGATTACCAAAATACATGTGGTAACAAGAACGAAGCTGACTTGCGAGAAGGCTATGATACTCAAGCCAGGCCTCCCTATCGGCAGCAGGGAACTTGCCGCTGGGAGTTGACTCAAAGGGATTAAGCCACGCGCCTCTCGCTTGAGAAGGGGCATTAAGTGGATTAGGGTTCGGATCTGGTAGCTCCTCGGGGTAGTGTTCATAGAAGACATAAGGTGCCGCGAAATGAGGTTGTGCTATGTCATCAAGAAATCTCGAGATCACACTCGGGCCGTTGTAGGTGAGTGGCAACTCACCGGGAGCGCGTTGGCGATTTTCAGGATTTGCGACCAAAACTTCTGTCATGGTTCGAAATTGGCCGTGGCGCGATGCTAATTCAATGAGGAGTGAAGACATGATGTTTCTGATAAGCACCGCGGGATTGGAGCAAGTGACCATCATTTCTCGCGCCTCAGGATCGCCCAGGGCAGAATGGCCGTGCGCAAATTCGCCGGGACCGGAAAGATAGAGTGATGGTGGAGTTGCCCCGCTAAAGCCACGCACCTTATTAACCGGGGTTGTTGCGAGGGGTTTCCAAAACAGAGGATCGAACCCCACATTCAGATGAGGCAGGCTCGGGGGCATTTGATCGTACGGAGGATCCTTTTCAACGAACCGAAAACGTTCATCGCGGTCTGCCCACGTTGTCATTTGAGGTGCAATAAGCACAGTAAGGGCAGGAGCGGTTGTCGGGGATGGTGAGGACACTGAATACTCCTCGTTTTCCACGCGGGCTCGCCGCATCCATGCCGAACGTACCTCGACAGTCGCAGGTGCCGTCATATATTGATTCACGGTAGCTCGACCTTCGCATGCCACGGTATTTCCAGCGTTTACAACTTGATTCCACATGGTGGCAGGGTAATGTCGGCTATCGCCGGATTCCGTGCATAGCTTCCATCTCAAAAAACATTTCGATCGGTTAAAGGGAGTGCAATCACCCCATGGAGAGTCCTCAAAAGCCATTTCTTCTCCGGACGCCCCAAAAGGCGCAAAGGGCTGAACAGAATCGAAATCACTACATGCTCCACCCCCACCCAACTGACCGGTGAGATTGCCGTCGATCAGACTTGGGAAAATGAGGCGCGCATCTTCGAGAGTCGTCCCAGCAATGGGTTGACGGGAGGTCATATTCCATACATTGAATGTAAAACTCTTGGCGGCCTTATTGCCATTGGTTAGATCAAAAGCCGCCTCGCGGCAAACTGCATCAATTTTTTGCCACAGGTCAGCCCGGGCCCTTCTGACTAAGGATGTATTGATCATAACGAGGAAGACAAGCGATACCAGCAGCGAAAGAAAGACCGCAAAAAGGGGCAGGACAATCCCCGATTCGGAGAATTTGCGGAAAAACATCTTATCCAAGATCTTGAAACCTAAGTTTGTTTTCTTCATCCAGGTACCCGTGTCGGAAAATGCTCACCAGGCCGTCCCATTCAACTATAGGCCAAAACGAGGGGCTTTGGGCAATCAGAGGAGCGAGCGCCTTTGATAACGGATCAGCGGGAAGGTACGTACACCGTACTCCAAGGAACGGCAATTCTTCTGCAGGAATTGAATCCGCGTATTGATCCAGGTTTATTTTGTCGGGGCGCGGATTCAATACCCGGCATTGTAAGCAATTTGCTCCTCCCGGCTGTCGAGGGTCGCACGGATAACTTGCGAGCCCCCCCAGTTGTGAGCGAATTTCAAGATAGGTGTAGAGGAGGGCGTAGGTGTACTCGGTTCTAAGGGCGCTCAGACCACGGTCTTGAAACGGGCGACCCTGAAAAACAGGTTGCAGACTAGTTTCAAAATAGAGAGAAGACATGTCATGAGGAGGCACTCTTGAGTCAATATCGGGACTCATAAGAAGTTGTCTGGCGCGTTCATTTTCGGTTCCTGATGAGAGATAGGAGTCTATCTCTTCGATCGTAGATTTCCCTACGGCTTTACTGTTTCCACGCGTAGCCGCCAGACGCAGGCCGGAAAAGAGCGCCGACCGGACCGCGGTACGAGCATTAAGTTCAAGCGCGCTCCAAACGAGAAACCCGGTTAATACAAAGAATACAGGAACTACCCATAAAAGCTCTATAATAATGCTCCCGCGGACTCTCATTGGTTTTTCCTAATCTACTTTCGATACTGGTGGATCATATACCGAACCTTCAAGACGAATAGCCATACAGAAGTTTCGCAGTGACTCGTCCTTGGGGGTTATGGCGAGGAAGTAGCTCTCGCTACTACAACCGCTTGAAACGATAGCCGAGAACACAGCATTTCCAAGACATGAGTCAGGCTGAAAACTGACTGTTGAACAAATTTCCTGCTGCGACGCGCTGAAGAATTGTTTGCCCTTAAAGGGATTGCAACTAAGCGGTGTCGACTGATAGGTGTGAATTGCGACACAAGTTGCCTGTCCAGAAATGGTTTCTACGACATGGGCAACTTGATCCAGTTGACGTTCAAGAAATTGCTGATCTGAATGAGGCGTAAGACTGCCGGCCCCGCTCATCAAGAGCGGGGCGCTGCGAAAAGAATTAAGAAGGAGATAACTTTCTCTAATGCGCGAATCTCTCTCAACAGAGTGCCAGGCCGGCATCACCACCTGAGAAATTCCCCACACGAAAGCAGCCAGGGCTCCCGCCACCATAGCGAGCTCCACTGTGGCAACTCCCGCATGTTCCTTCAATCGCATAGTATACTTAGAATACTGGCTGCCAATAAAAATGCCCGGTTTGGATGGACACCTTCCGATCGACTTTGACGCCTTTTGCTGCCCCGTATCGTGCTATCCCTCCATGAGATAGGCTCAATGTCATCCGGTATAAACGACTCCTTGGCCCAAGGCCAGAGTAAACTGTCTATGACTGCAGAAAAACACTTTGCCATTCCTTGGGCTTTTCCTGGCGAGAAGCCCGGATCAGACCTGTAGAGGGCGTGCGAACGAGGCAAATTCATTGGCGGCAAGCATCGCTTATTGATTGGCTGCCTTGGGGTATTCGGAACTTGATAAATCGCGCTTCTTACCGAAGCGATCTGAAATAATAACATTAGGATTTCGAGGACGAGCGGCCAGAGACCAATAAACAAGACCACAGAGGGTGCTCCATAACGGCAGGGCAAGGAACATGGAGAATAAAATGGAATAGGCACCTGCAAACCATGGGAGAGAGCCTGTAAAGCTCTGCACAAGGGTGGCCTGGACTAAGGCAACAAAACTGAGGGCAATCACCACCGCGCCAATCCCGGTAATGGCCGAAAGTACCAGATAGCTCTTACGAGTCGATATCTTAAGGCGTTGAGCAAAATCAACTTCGGCATAGGTGAGGGAAAGCGACAGCAGTCCCAAAATGGTAAGAAAGGCTACGTAAATGTCCGTGCTCACAAATGCCATGAGGAGCAGGGCCGGGAGTAAGATCCCCGACACTAGGTAGCCTGGAAGAGAATGACGAAGTACAAAGTTCATAGCATGAGCTCCTTTAAACTCTACTCGGGGTCTTTCGTAAGAATGCT
>CAZPBV010000052.1:3511-4095 GCA_964584675.1 uncultured Bdellovibrionales bacterium | reverse complement strand
GAATGCTTCACAAAAAGCTATAGCGACAGACCTCTTGTCGGAACACTTTTTCGTGTATACTATGCTGAAGTTTATTCCTATATTTTGTATAAATATTAGTTGTTTCAAGTAGTTATTAATGTTTCCCATTCGTTTTAAGCACGTTCGTATTGAGTCTATGGCGGCGGTGTTGCCTCCAAACGAGGTATCTTCGGCCGAATTAGAGGACCGTATAGCCCCGCTCTATGAGCGTTTGCAGATTCCTTTTGGGACACTTGAGAAGCTTAGCGGGGTTAAGAGCAGACGTCTGTGGGATACTCCTACCCTGCCAAGTGTCGGCGCTACAGAAGCGGCACGCATGGCCCTGGAGAAGTCGGGCCCAGTTGCACAAGAGATACGAGCTATTGTCAATACTTCTGTGGCGCGTGATTTTTTTGAGCCTGCCACTGCTTGTATTGTACATAGGAACCTTGGGCTTCCTGACCATACGATGGCGTTTGACGTGAGCAATGCCTGCATTGGGTTTTCCAATGGGATGATGATTGTGGCCAATCTCATTGAAACGGGTGCCATCAAGGCCGGTGTGGTGGTTTCTAGCGAGACGG
>CAZPBV010000052.1:0-3501 GCA_964584675.1 uncultured Bdellovibrionales bacterium | reverse complement strand
AGACGGTTGCTCCCATTATTGAGTCTACTATTCATCAGCTCCGGACTAATGAGTCAATTGGGCGTGATGAGTTGCTCAAAATTCTTCCTACCTTCACCTTGGGCTCGGGAGCAGTTGCTTATGTTCTTTGTCACGAAAGCATTTCTTCTTCGGGACATTCACTCATAGGGGCTGTATCTCGTTCGGTGACAGAACATAGCGACCTTTGCAGTGGAAATGGCGATTATCACATGAGTGGTGAATATGGATTTACTCCCATGATGTATACTGAGTCGGCCAAGCTTATGGCTGCCGCTGCTAAGTTGGGGGGACGGATGTTTATTGATTTTTCTCAGTCGTTCGGATGGACCCGCTCAGATGTTCACCATATTTTTTGTCATCAGGTTGGCAAACAGGTCAATGAAGGGTTCTATCGCGAAATGGGGTTGGATATTGAAAAAGAGTATACTGTCTATCGAAACCTTGGCAACCTAGTTTCTGCGGCTCTCCCGACCGCGCTTGCCTTGGGAAGTGAAGAGAAAGATATGAAACCAGGAGAAAAAGTTCTTCTCACAGCATTCGGTAGCGGGCTCAATTCCATCTTTTGGGGAGTGATCTGGTAGAGGTCCTTCGTGGTAGCTGAGTTTCAGCGCGATACGCTGCTCCCTTTTCAGTCGCATTATCTCACTATTGATGGGTTAAGGCTGCACTATTTTGATGAAGGGCCTCCTAGACCGGCAAGTGGCACTGGGCATTCGCCTCCGGTGGTAATTCTCCTTCATGGCAATCCCACCTGGAGTTTCTATTATCGTAATCTCATAACAGCATTGCGGCAGAGTTTCCGGGTCATTGCTCCTGATTTAATCGGTTTTGGCCTTTCTGACAAACCCCGGGATGTTCATTTCAGGGCTCATGATCGTGTGGAACATCTTGAACGCCTCATTGAGCACCTTGGTCTTAGTTCGTTTTCATTGGTCATGCACGATTGGGGTGGGCCTATCGGCTCGTCGTTGGCAGTTCGTCGCCCTGAACGCATCGAACGGCTCGTTTATTTTAATACGACCTTGACCGAGACTGAAAGTTTGCCCAGTTTTATTAAGTTTGCGGCCAGTCCGTTGGTCGGACGGTTTCTATTGAAAAATACAACGCACTTTGTGCGTTTGCTGACTGAATTCGGCGTTACTCGGCTGCTGCCGCGAGAAATCAAAGCGGGGTACTACTTCCCCTTTCGTAGCCGCAAGGAGCGCGCGGCTATTTGGGACTTTGTTGCCGATATTCCCTTTAGCTCGCAACATCCAACCTACAGTGAACTCATTGAAATGGCGGGCAAGTTGCCGTCATTGCGGCATATTCCTGTACTCATTGTTTGGGGCTTGAAGGATCCCTGTTTTCATCGCGCTATGTTGCACCAGGTTGCCAAGCATTTCCCTCAAGCGGAGGTTATGGAAATACCCGATGCCTCACATTTGGTTTTGGAGGATGCTCCGGAAGAGTGCTGCCGAACTGTCTCGCGGTTTCTCCTAAATCAAGTCGCCGGCCCGGGAAAGCCTACGCTTGCCACCCAAGTTGACGAAGGCGCGAAATGCGATGACAGAAAGAAGGAGGTGCACGCGCTTTACGCCAAGTTTCAGGCGTACGCTGAGGCACATCCGTCAGCACATGCCGTCATTGTGCCGCAGGTGCATCACGAGTTATTCGGCATTTTTGGTATTCGGGGAGCGGAGGGCGCGTCCATTAGCCATATTCATTGCAGCGTTGGGTCCCTTTTGTCATTGGTGCGCCAATATGAGCGGGGACTGAGTGACTTGGGTCTGAGGCCCGACGATAAGGTGTTGATGCTTGTTTCTCCGGGGGTAGACTTTTTGGCATTGAGTTTTGCTGTGATGGGCCGCGGGGCAGTCCCGGTATTTGTTGATCCGGGGATGGGCCTCGAAAATTTATCACGGTGCATAGAAGACACCCGACCGGATGTTTTTATCGGGGTGCCGAAAGCCCAGCTATTACGTATTGTGCAGGGGGAGTTGCTGAAAAAGATCCGGTTGAAGCTGACCGTTACCAATTGGTCATTTGGCGTGAGACATACCACGGGAAGTCTGAAACGCTTTTCCTCTACGCCGCTGCCTTCTGTAGAGGTGCGACAGGATGCGCCGGCGCTTATAGCTTTCACCTCAGGAGCGACGGGATCACCCAAGGGTGTTATTTTTACTAACGCCATGCTTGAGAGGCAAACGAAAATCTTTGCTGAAATATTCGGTTTTCGGGGCGGGAAGAAAGACTTACCTTTGTTGCCGATATTCTCACTTTTCTCTTTGCCGCTTGGAGTTTGCAGCGTCTTTCCCCCCATGGATACGGCCCGCCCGCTTGATTTGTCTCCGCAACTCATCGTCAAGGCGATTCACGATCTTGGGATTTCATATTCCTTTGGTTCTCCAACTTTGTGGAACAAAATAGCGGAGTACTGCATTCGTCATGAGATCTCCCTCCCCAGTATTGAACGCTTATTCATGGCTGGTGCACCGGTTGGGGGAGCGGTGATTAGCAATGTCACCCGTGTGTGTCCCCAGGCGCAGGTATGTACCCCCTACGGCGCAACGGAGGCGCTTCCGGTAACCTTGGCGCCTTTACCTGAGTGCGGTGATAGGAGCGGTAAAGTGAAGGCTAAGGGTGGTGACGTAGGAACGCCGATTGGAGCGCCGATTGACGGATTGTCAGCGCGGATAATCAAGTCGGTGAATGGGCCAATTTTGCATTTCGAGGATACCGTGCCGTGCGAGCCATTTGAAATCGGCGAAATTATTGTGTCTGGAAAGCATGTAAGCCCTGGGTATACGCATCGTCCGGAGGCTGATACGCTGGCAAAAATTGCGGACGGGGAGAGCTTTTGGCATCGCATGGGCGACATGGGGTATGCTGACGAAGAAGGGAAACTATATTTTTGCGGGCGGAAGGCGCATGCGGTCTTTTGTGAGGAGCGGCCCTTCTTTAGTGATCCTGTGGAATTTGTTTTTAATCAGCATCGGAAGGTTAAGCGAAGCGCTCTGATTGGGTTATTCAGTGGAAAGATTCCAGCGGTCGCTATTGAACCTTTTCCCGAATACTTTCCGCAGACCGTTGAGGATCGCGAGGCGTTCGGCACCGAGCTTCGGGCTCTGGCTCAGACCAGTTCGGTGACTGCCGGCATAGAGAGATTTTTCTTCCACCCTAATTTTCCCGTCGATGCGCGGCATAACGCAAAGATTTTTAGAGATAAACTTGGCGTTTGGGCAACCGAGCGATGCCTTTGCGAGGAGGGCGGAGAATCCAGTGCGGATGCAGAGCCGCAAGCCGCATAGGAGCTGCCATGCCGATACTACCCTACAAGGAACGTTGTCCTCAGGTGCCGGAAGATGTTTTTGTTGCCCCCGACGCATGGGTTATCGGAGACACAACTTTGGGGCCTCAGTCTTCGGTTTTTTTTGGAGCCGTGGTGCGTGGCGACATCATGCCCATAGTCATTGGAAGAGGCACGAATATCCAAGACCA
>CAZPBV010000051.1:0-13481 GCA_964584675.1 uncultured Bdellovibrionales bacterium | reverse complement strand
GCGGTTGCGACAGTTTTGATAGATATCCTCGAATGTCATGACGTGAACATCGGCAACTCCTGTTCCCCATATATCGCGATTCGCCGAAAAGACCGCAAGGACAAGGATTCATGGCTGCTACCAACTGAAAACGAGCAGGCAAGCAACAAGTGCTGTTAGCCCGTGTTATTTGAATGGTGCCATTTTCCATTGGCGCTCGAAGAGCTTCGAGCGCCGAACGACGAAATTCCGGAAATTCATCCAAAAAAAGCACACCGTGATGCGCCAAGGTCGCTTCCCCCGGCCTAATGCGCGCGCCACCCCCAACGAGCCCGACATCAGTCACGACATGGTGCGGTTGTCGATACGGCCGCTTCCCCTTGAGTAAGTGGTTCACTGGTTGACCTGCGACACTATGGATACGCACGACCTCGAGTAACTCGTCTTGCGTCATTTCCGGAAGGATAGCCCCCAACCGTTGCGCCAGCATACTTTTGCCGCATCCTGGCGGGCCAACCATAAGAATATTATGCCCACCGGCGGCTGCAATTACTAACGCCCTTTTGGCCTGCTCTTGACCCCACACCTGATCAAGGCTTGAGAACTCGGCCGAAGGTAGGCCCTCGTCTACTGTTTGGGTTGAAATTATCTCGCCGGGTTGATACGCGCCGCTCAGATAGGCAGCCAATTCCGATAGACTTGAAAGAGTAGTGATTTGAATTCCAGAGAGAAGAGACGCCTCTCGCCCATTGGCCGGCGGTAGCACCACTTCGCCAATTCTAAGGGTACGAGCTAGCGCAATGTGCGCTAGGACACCTCGTACCGGTTTCAATTTTCCGTCCAATGAGAGCTCACCCAAGAACAGCTGGCGTCCCTCCTGAGCACAGCGAACTTGTTGCGAGGCAACCAAGATGCCGACGGCCATGGCGACGTCAAATCCACTTCCCTCCTTCTTGAGATCAGCCGGCGCTAGATTGACCAACACTTGTTGCGGAAGATAGAAACCGGATTGCCGAAGTGCTGACGTTATTCGGTCCCGCGCCTCCCGGATGGAGCTGTCAGCAAGTCCAATGACAGCAAACTTAGGCGTCCCGCGGCGCACTTGGACTTCAACCTGAATCGGACAGGCATCTATCCCCTGTAAACTACTGGACTGAACAATAGAAATCATAGGCTGTACCATCGTATTCGAATGTCTGGGTAAAAAGTTGCGATTCTCTATCTGGCTACTCCGGCACGCTGTTTGCTTGTTACTGAGTATTAGTCCGTAACAATGCAATAATTAGCCGTTGTTTCAGCCTGTTACAGTGGGCATTGGATAATGCAACTGGGTATATTTTGCCTATTTTGGGAGCTCCTATGAGTACACTCGACGGTCAGGATCTATGGCGGCAAATTCCTCCCGAAGAAAAATTCGAACTCATGTCGAAATCTCATGCCAAGGGCATCCAGGCTGGGGCAGTCACCGTTATCGTAGGCTGCACGGTAGCCGTTGCTCTCAAAGTACAGGTACTTATTTGGCTATCTATTATTCTTAGCCCCCTTATTTTTCAATTTGCCGCCGGCAAAGCGTGGCGCGATTTGCGCCCGCGTATAATGCTCGAATATTTGGCCGCACGCTCCGCAACCAGGCGATATGCCTTTTCAATCCGAGGGAAAGACCTAACACTTCTCATGCTCTTTAAGGGGAAGATGGAAGAGGAATTTGATGAGGAGCATCTTGAAGATTCTTTAGAAGCGAAAGCCCAGGGAACAGACTCGACTCCCGTCTGGGTGGGACTCTTTCGAGACTCGATAGTTATGATGTCTGAACGCATGGGGGGCGGGGAACTGAGGTTTGGACAACTACTGACCGAAAAGCGCTTACGTATTGAGGGCGGGTCCCTGTCCGGTGAATCTGAGTACAGCAACGATCACTTTGTTCGCTTTACCTTTCCCGATAGAAGCGGATCCGATCGGCATGTCAGACTTACGAGTAAGTATCCAGGCGCGCTTATTGTATTCGAGAAAAAGCTTTTGGCTCTGCGCCAGCAGGTCCTCTCAGAGGCCCCAGCTGAGGCCCTCCCACCCCCGGCGGAAGGGACTGATGACATGTTTCAAGGCTCTTCATGGGACCAGATGGCACAGATGACACAGTAGCTTGAGCTTCGAGCTCAGGACTCGTACAGTAGTACTATGCGAATTTCCTTGAGCCTGCTGTGTTCCCTCATGTATGTGATGTGCTCACTACCTATTTGCTTGAGCCAGGCCCACGGTCAAACTCTCCTGGAGAAAGTTCTTTCAAAAAAAGAGGGCATTCGGTTAAGCATATTGAGAGGCCCGAGCAATAGCGCTGTCACCATCTTACTTTCACTACCAAAGAAAAAAACAGTCTCTCCCGAATTATTCACGATCGCTGACCCGACTCGATTGGTTATCGATATTCCTCATCTTCCCTTGACCATAGCCAAGAATTTTGAAGTGCCAGCGCACCCTTTAATTCGAGCGGTGCGAATTGGTAGCCATCCCGATAAAGTAAGGTTGGTGGTTGATATGACCACCGCTCCGTCGAACTTATCTTACCAGCTTCATCCTCGTGATGATGGGTTTACCATTGATGTTAGTTTCAGTTCGCTTGGTGGGCCACAGAGCGAGACGCCGATGCCAAGTCCGACTATTACTGTCCAACCTGAATCAACTGCCCCCCCCGCAACACTGTCACCCCAGACCCCTGATGCAAGCCAATCTTCACCGGCGTCGTCGCACCCTCCGAGTATCGTCGACGCTGTGGCAACGCCCACCGATATACCGGTGACCGTTTCACCGACTGACATTCCTGAACTCATGGTGACGGTTGGTAGTGCAACACCGCTACCGGAAACCCCAACCTCAGAGAACCTTCAGGGCCAGGCTCTGCATTCGATATCCTTCGACTATTTCGAGGCTGCTAGAACTCCTGTTGTGCGCTTTTCCTTTTCCGAACGACCTCAATACAAGCTGACGAAAATGAGCGAAACTGCTTTCAAGCTCACGATTCCTAAGGTTGGTCTTATTACTAAGCAATTACGCTTACCACAATTTCCCCCTCAAGATTTCATCGGATTCACCCTCATTCACGCTACACCGCGCGAGAGCCGCCTCGAAATCATTATTGGGGTGGATAGAGGGGTCAAAATCAATGCTATTACCAAGGAAAAGGACATTCTCGTGCGCGCAGCGGCGCCATGATATACGTGCCGCTATTCTGACGAGGACGTCTTGCTGAGCGCATATTGCAGAGCGACACGAGAAGATGGGCTCCTGACGTCTTCGGGAATAGCTTCCAGCATGCTCACCGCCTCACCATACCGATGTTCCAGAATGAGGCTATCGGCATAGTACTCTCGAGCAACGCCTTGAATTTTTCGGGAACAGCTTTTATTCAAGAGCCCCTCCAAACACTCCCTGGCCGCAACAAGTTCCATATTCTTAATGAGACAACGCGAGATAATAAGTCGAGCCTGCAGGCCACTTCCGGAACGTGGCTCCAATAGCAGAGCAGCACACCCAGAAGCGTAAGAAAATGATTCTTTTGCCACAACAAAGCCCAACTCAGCTAAGTCCAGGTGGCCTTGCGCCCAATACGGGTGAAGTTCAAGCTTATGCTTCAACCAATACCACATTTGCTGCGATGCGAATCCGGGCTCCTGATGGGCGGGTTGAGTCCGCCAATACCATCGAACACAGTACCAACGAAGCGCGAGGATCAAGCAAACGAGCGATCGTAGCAAAGAGTAAATCAAAGAAGTTACACGCTAGTGGGCGACGCCTGGAAGGTGCGGCTCCGCATCGGTTTCACCAGATCGATCGCCCTCCTCATGGGAGTCAGCCCCTAAGTGTAGCTGCCGCTCATCAACGGATCCAGTTCCTAACGAACTTTGAGCAGCACGAAGCTCTCGCAATGTCTCGCCCAAGACATGCTCTGAATTGGAGTGTCGCAATACATAATCGACATACACAAGAAACAGGGTGAGCAAGATGGCAAAAGTACCTGCCCCGAACATCCATTTAATACCGTCTGATGTTTCCTTGATGTTGAGTTCCATAGGACAAAAGCTCCATTAAGTGATAAGCCCCATATATCTTAGAAATAACTTAGACCTCGATCAAGCCGTTTTAAGGCGCTCCAATTCCCGCTCAAATCCGCCACTTAAAATAGGAAACCGACACCATGTTTTAGGGTCCAAATTCTCATCATCGAGATGAAAACAAGGTGCGTAACGCTCCCGTTTCCATTGATTTCTACACCAGAGAACAAAGAACCTGGTTACCCACTGTTTAGTTTGCTCACGGCTATACTGAGGGTACTCCCCGTGAATCTTGCGCCAGGTTTCGACCGGGCCCAGCTTATCGCGAATAGCGGAGCGTTCAATGGAATCGAGCAGATCATATGGCATGAGATCGGCTTCATCGGTTTGACGCCTCTCCAGCGGGCGAAGCTCAGCAGTTGGATCTTGGCTATTAATCACCCCCAAATGAGGAATAGAACCAACGCTCAGAGGACCTTCCCGCTCCAGCCATTTCAGCCATTTCCGCAAGAAGGCCTTATCTACCCCTCCAATCGGACTCAAGCTCCCGCTTGTGTCGCCATCCATGGTCGTATAGCCGACCGCGGCCTCCGACCGATTGCTGGTTGCGAGCAACAGGAACCCTTCAAGATTTGCTATCATCCATACTCCGGGGCTGCGGGTGCGAGCCTGAATATTCTGGAGCGCAATATCGTGCTGCTGCCAACTGAGGGATAGGCCGAGAGCCCCGGAGATCAGGCGCTCATACGACTGGACCAATTCATCGATACTAAATTCTATATAGCGAGCTCCGAGCGCCGAACTGACAGTCTGCGCAGCCTGTCGAGTGGTAGAAGAATTATTCTTGGTAGATTGAAACACACAAGTAAGCAGCCGTGCAACCATCTCGCGGGCGCTTCGACTTTCGACCAACCGATCGATCCCGCTCCTGCTCGCAAAGTCGCTCAACCCGATTTCGGCCACCCCCACCTGCACCATGAGCGCCACTAAACAAGCACAAGCTGCTGAATCGGCACCCCCACTGAGCGAGACGACAAACCCGCGGGAATGGCTCTTACGCATGTAATCATAGAGGCCGAGAGATACAGCCCGGGCAAACTCCTCCTCCTTCAAATGCGGGCTCTGCTCCCATCCCACATACAGTTCTCTTTTCGGAGGCCCCGTCACCGGCCCAATCGAGTGAGCAAAAGAGACTGTCGATGGGCTTGTTGCTGCCTGCGCTCCTTTTCTGCCGCCTTCATAGGAGTGCGTCCGAACACGCGCTAAGCGCAATGAATCAATGTCAACAGGCGCCGTGGTCAGACAAAAGTCCGCAAAACTAAATCGCGGCCCCGAAACTAACATTTCCCCATGCAGCGCGATAAAACAACTACCATCATAAATCGCCCGACCGGCTTCATTACCAAGCGCATTTGCATAAACGTAGCAGCACCCAAAAGCTCGCGATCCTTCAAGCACAAAACGCTTGCGAATTTCATTCTTTGCAAATGCAAAGTGGCTTGCACTTGGATTCAAAATAATATCGACACCACACGACGAAAGCCGAGCACCCGGTCGATCCGCTGCCCAGGCGTCCTCGCAAATCTCAAATCCCACCCGAACGCCGGAGAAATCAAAAACAAGGTCTCCCACCGGGACTTGGGCGCCGCACATGCTAACTGTTGTTTGCTCGCCGGAAACCCAGGGTCGGAACCACCGCGGTTCGTAATGAATTCCCTCGCGAGCCAGAAACTGTTTACAAACAAACCCGCGAATCTGACCGTCGGCAATCAAACAAGCGGAGTCATAGAGACCAGACGACAGCGGCAGCGGCATGCCAATAGCTGCTACTATCCCTTTGGTGCAGGGAACAATCTCTGCAATAGCCAGCTCCGCCTCCCGATGCAGGCAAGGCGAGAAAAACTGATCTTCGCAACCATACCCCGTCAAACAGAGTTCCGGAGTACAAAGAATAGAAACCCCTTCCGATCGGGCACGACCCAGCGCCTGGGTAATTCTTTTAACATTCCCACTCCAATCTAAGGGAGTTTGGTTAAGACATACAGCTCCGAGGGTCAAAGAAACCATAAAAAGCCTACGGGTGCTATGCTAGCACCGCTACTCGAGGGTGTCGATTGCTGCTTCCTTTTCTCGACCAGTGTAAGGTTATCCCTCCGGGGAACCCTCGGGCATTTTCGATGTACCCCGGAGTAACTCGTGAAAACTATATTCCTCAAAGATTCCGTTTCTCGTGGTCATAATCTGGGCCTTATTGTGCACCAGAGCGCCGTCTGTCGATGGCAAGACGTGGCGCCCCGTAATCCCATTATAAAAAAAGGAGGTTCCAGGCTTCTTGATCTCTAACCCCTGCCCATGAGAACGAACAAGAAACTGAATTGCATCATACCCATGCGGCGCAAACACTGAATTAACCCCGGGGTATAGTTTGCTAAAGCGTTCCTCAAATTGCAGGTCTGAAATCAATGGATATACCCCAAAAAGGTCAGAGGACCTCTGCTTTCGTCCGCCAAGCAGAAAGGCGGAATGCACATGTTGAGTGTTCATAACTTTGGTATGCACCTTAAGACGGTCAAGCTCGTCAAGCAGTAAGTCGATACCTTGCGCGTCAAACGTGACAAAGACCAATTCAGGATTAACACGAGCAATACGCAACGCCGCCGTCTTTACAACATCTGGGTAGCCTTCCAAAGGAAACTGATATTCATACACAAGATCCAGTCCAACCCGAGAACTTAACGAATGGATCATTTCCGCGTGCACATGACCCCACGGAATATCCGAATATACTAATGCGACTTTTTTTATCTTTTCTTGCTCAAGGAATCTTTGCACTGCCGCGGATTCCGCCTCTATCGTGAGACCATTGGAAAATATATATGGATTCTTGCGAGCCTGCGGACTAAAGAGCTCAATCGGATTAGTCGGTGTAATAAGGGGAATATGGGCCCGCAACGCCAACGGAAACAGTGTCTCCGCAATATAATCAAATGTGCCGCCTACGAGCGCGTCTACCTGATCTACCTGCACTAACTTCTGAAATGCACTGGCGGCGCGGGATGGTTGGGTCACATCATCCTCTACAAGAAGCTGCACGGAGAACCCGCCTAATCTCAAATCATGAACAGCTAATTCGGCGCCACGAAGCCAGCTCTCCCCCATTTCAGCTGCCGCGCCCGTGAGACTTGCTATGGCACCGATCTTCAACGGCGCTCCTTGGGCCGAGCCCATGGCGACAATGAAAACCAACCCGCAGGTTAAGACTACATGACAAACGAAGCGAGCGTTCCAAGCCATAGATAACTACCCGTATAGCGTAATCGCGCCGGCACATACAATGGGGTTCTGGGCAGCCTGCATTCTCATTCTCCCAGGCCTTCCTGCCAAATTTATCAAAGTATCGCGGGCACCGCTAAGAAACTGCTGAACACCATCTTTGGCGGTTATTCAGACGCTCCCAAACAGAACTACTCAATCATCGGTTCTGGAGGAACCATCCCGGTGCTGGGCTGAACTGGCCTGATTTCTGCGCCCCCGACAGCACCAATAGTGGTAGAAGATGCGGGATCGGGCGATCCAGACGGAATTTCACGAAGGATATCACTCAGGAGATTGCGGGTCTGAGGGGAAGATCCGTCAATAAGCGGTCTGACTTTTTTCCCCGGCTGCGCGGTTACAAGTACCGCTGCAAAAATGTTCGCTCCTGTATTCCAGGCGCGAACACGACTTTGCTGGAAAATGACATGCGCTTTTCCATATTCCCAGCGTTCCTGACGCTTGGTCTCATACTCTATCTTCTCTCTGGCTGGTCCCCAATGCTGGATGACATCATATGAATACATTCCTGCCCTAAGTTCAGGCAGTGGACGAACCGGCATATGGGCGTCGCTGTCGTAGGCGTAAGCACAAGCAATATTAGAAATAAAGCAGGCAAAAGCCAGCGAGACAGCAAAAAAACACTGAAGAAGCATAGATTTCATATTCAACCTCATTTATCGTCCCTATAGAGGGTTGGCTCAAGAGACAATTGTCGATTTAAGTGCCCAGAGAGCCATTTTATAGGTCGTTTTCTATGTCAATGAATCCATTCCTACTTGAAATTCTGGTCTGCCCCGAGACAAAGACCCCCGTGCGCCTGGCCGGAGATGACCTCTTGGCGAAACTTAATGCCCTCATTGATAACGGGCAGTTACTCAATAAGAGCGGCGAAATCGTTAAAGACAGACTTGATGGTGCCCTCGTCCGGGAAGACGGAAAACTTGCGTATCCCATTCGTATGGACATTCCTATCATGCTTGTTGGCGAAGGTATCCCCCTCTAACCTGGACTTCTCACCAGCCGAAGTCCGGGCTTATTGTCCCTTTTGCAAGTTTTGTTAACTTATTGAAACTAAAGAGAAAATAAACTCTATTGAAGCATTGATGCGGCTAATCAAGATAGGGGGGCATATCAACTATGTCACCAGCTCGCTACATAAGTCAGGATCGATGGAACACCGTTCGCGGCATCGAGGAACGAGACGAAGGTTCTCCTATCGCAGAAGATAGCGCCCCTTCCCCCTGGGATACCGAGCGCAGGGTCGTAGACGTGTCAACTATCTCGCTTTACAACTCTGGTGAACACCGAAAAACTGGAAAGCCTCATGATTCCTTGGCTGGTGCCAACGATCAAATTAAGGAGATGATTCACCCCCGTGATATTTCAGCTGGAAATATGTGGCTCCGAGCAGGGACTGTCTTCTTTATGGTCCTTTCCGTGGGCCTGATCTTGATTCTGATTTCTCGCGCACTCCTATCGTCAACTATGCCCATCCCATAACTCGCGCAACTGCAAGAGACCATTGCCCTGAACTCTATTGAACCCTGCAAAGGCTGTACGAACCCAGGCAAATTTATTGACGGCGAGCGTACAATGGACCATGAATCCCGACTACCAGCACCCCCGCCTCTATGAATTCAACCATTCGCGCAAAAAAAAGCGCAAACAATTGCTCCTCCGACAAGGCCGCCTGCGGGTTGCGCTCCTGCGATTCTCGCACCAACCTTTCTGCCACCTCCTCAACCGTCAAACTCACTCCCTCAGTCAGCCGCTCCAACAACTCACACTCCGCACTCGTTAGAGCCAACCAAGAGCAGTAATTTTCAGGCGAACGAGCGCATATTGCACGCGTAGATTGAGAGACAATTCGATCTGGCAACGTGCGATCGCGCCCCCAAAAAAAACGATGAGCTTCAAAAATATCAAACTCGCTGCGCAGCACTCTTGTAGCAGGAGGACGAAACACGGACATATCAAGAAATTGCTCAACTTGCAGCGAAGCTAACCCACTGGCAGGCATGCCGCCAAGATGACGCACATTGGGACAGTCACAACGGCGCACCTCGGTGGTAAACAACTCCATCTTGAGCGTATCGGGCAAAGCCGGCTCCTCACTCACCACTTCGGGCCAAAGGGAGGGAACAGCTGTAACAAAATTCCTAAATAGAGCAACGCTTGCTATCGATTTCCACGGAGCGTACCGATGTATCGCGCGAACCATAACGAAGCTATCAAGAACCTCTCCGTAAACCATACTCCAAGCGCGTGTCACAAGCGCCAAGGAAAGCGGAAAAACAGATTCTAGAAGCCCGCGCTCGCCGCTAAAAATGCTCGTTGTATAGGTATGCAGCCGCTGCGGCTCCATCTTAGCAAGATCCTCGACCGCGAGCGGATCGAGCCTAGGAAACACATTTCGCAGATAACAAACTCTTTCGCCCAAATTATTGGGAAGCTCGTGATCTCCTAAGATCAGCTCTCGCAATGCAGATAGCTGCCCCGGTAAACCCATATGCTTAGGCTGCCTCTGAAATAGCCGGTTTGTCGGTGTTCGATGGCGGGTCCTTTTTCATTTCCAATCCGCACACCGACTCCATGAGGGCATGCGCCTGCTCCGCCTCCTCGAGCAATCGCTCCACCGGAGGTAGCGACTTATCCCACTCGACCAGAACTGATGAAGGACCGGTAAGTCTGAGCACTTCGTCATATAACTTCCATACTTCGGGAGGAACGGGAGCATCATGACTATCAATAAAACTTCCATTCGGCTCGGTCTCCCAACCGGCCAAATGCATTTGCCCAACCCGTTTGAGCGGAATTGATTTCACAAACCCTAATGGATCGTACTCGTGAAAAACAGAATTGAGATACACATTGGTGATATCAAGTAAAATACCGCAATTCGATTCCTCGGCCACCGCCGATAAAAACTCGGCTTCGCTCATTTCTCTATCAGAGACCGTTATGTACCGCGTCACGTTCTCAATAAGCAGGGGACGCTCAAGAATATCCTGTATCCGTCGAACACGTTCTACTACATTGTCCTTGGCTTCCGTGGTGAATGGCAGTGGAATTAGATCATTGAGATTCGTATGATCGACCATGGTAAAGCATAAGTGATCAGAAACCCATGGCGATCTTATTTCATCAAGGAATGCCCGCAGGGATTTGAGATATGAAACATCAAGCTCATCAGTCGAGCCAATCGACATACAGACGCAGTGTCCAATAACGGGATAACTGTTTCTTATTTCCTGCAGCGCCTCGCGCGGATACCCGCCCATCCCCAGGAAATTTTCGGTAATGATTTCAAACCATCGAAATGGCGGATGATGCGAGATAATTGCATCAAAATGCTCGTGGCGAAGTCCTGCGCCGCCACCGAGCACCGGCAACCCAAAATTTTGCTGAGCAGGAAGATCCTCGATCGGTTGTGAAAATTGCATACTCACCTTCCTGCCAATTCTCTCCTATTTGTAAGACAAAAAAAAGAGCCGCCTTACGGCGGCTCAAAATAAACCTAAAGACTCATCAGCGAACTATCAATGGCTGTGATGTTCTTCGTGTTTATCGCCACTGCCCTTTTTATCTCCGCTGCACTTTTTATCTCCGCTGCACTTCTTGTCACCACTACACTTCTTGTCACCAGCTTCGTGCTTATCGCCGCTGCATTTCTTATCACCGCTGCATTTCTTTTCGCCACTGCAACTCTTCTCTCCCGCAGAAGCATGAGAATCATGTTCTCCGGCAAATGCGGAGGACGCCTTCAGAATAACTCCGGAAGCTGCAAAAGCTCCGATGCTGCAAGCGGCAATAGCTGAAAAGATTTTCTTGTTCTTCATAGATAGTTCTCTAACTTTAGTTTCGAATTAATTAGACATTTGAATACGATACAACCCTACAACTCCGGCTCAGACTATTACATACGACCCAAGCCGACAGAGCGGTTATAATGCAAGCGAGTAGTTGAGCACAAGATTAATCATCTTCAAGGATTTCATCCTTAAAAATCGGCCTTCCTACCACACTCTGGGCCCTGTATTTGCCCTTGTCGTCATAACACTCGCTGCTCGGGGTGCGTAATTGAAATAGCGCTACCCGCGCTATTTTCATTTTACGATATAACAAAATAGGATTTGGGCCATGATTAGCAATTTCAAGGGTAATAGTACGCTGACGGTGCCCCGGATAGACAAGCATTGCCGTTTGCACAATGGTTAACCCCACCCGTGCCAGAGTACTCCTACCCTCTATAAAAAATCCGAGAGTTGGCCCTACGGTAACCCGTTCGTAGGTATGGCCCAAAACAAACTCACCAGGTTCCAGCTGATAGGCGGCACCATCACTAATCGTAATTTCCTGAAACTCAGGCAACACATTGTGTTTTACATCGACTACTCGACCAGGCAGAGGTTTGAGGATATGGGCCCCAAGTCTGAGAGTAACCCCTGCCGACTTAATAAGCTCGTCCCTGAACGGATCAATGACAAGTTCACCATTGGCAATGGCAACTTTAATATCCTCATTTGAGTACATCATATCGCTCCCTTACTCCCCTCATTGCCGCAATAATGATTCGACGGCTAAAATAAACGAGCCTGTTTTTTCCCAATTGTCAGTGGGGTTCCTACTGGATAAACGCCGCTAAAACACGCATCACAAAAAGTGCTCCTATGATTGCCCGTTATGGGAGCGCCAATAGAACGATTTCCACCGTGCACATCATTAACAGCTCGGTACATGCCCTCAAGACTTAAGTATGCCAAACTATCGACCCCGAGTAATGCGGCAATCTCCGCGACCGACTTGTGAGATCCGATGAGGTCCTCCTTTTGTGGAGTATCGATACCATAATAGCATGGATCTATGGTCGGCGGTGACGAGATACGCATATGCAACTCCCGCGCTCCGGCCTGTCTTAACATAGCAACCAATTTCTTGGAGGTAGTGCCCCGCACAATGGAATCGTCAACAACAACGATAGATTTTCCTTTTAGAATATGCGCATTGGGATTTAATTTTAATTTTACGCCAAAATCCCGAATAGCCTGCTTTGGCTCAATGAACGTGCGCCCTACATAGTGATTACGAATCAATCCCCATTCAAGCGGCAGCCCCGATTGCTCAGCGTAACCCATAGCGGCCGTTACGCCTGAGTCGGGAACAGCTATTACCATATCCGCGACCACCGGTTGTTCCTTCGCTAATTCGCATCCAAACTGTTTACGCACCTGATAGACATTGCGCCCAAAAACATCAGAATCAGGCCGCGCAAAATAGACATACTCAAAGATGCAAGGAGTTTCCTTGGCAGCCGGGAAAGGAAAGTAGCTCTTAACCGCCCCCTCCCCCGAAATTTCAATGACCTCCCCAGGGGCAACATCACGTAGAAACTGGGCCCCCATCAAATCGAAAGCGCACGTTTCCGAAGCAACAATAACCGACGAGCCAAGCATCCCCAAACTTAATGGGCGAAAACCATTTGGATCGCGAACCGCCACAAGCTTATCTTCAAACAGAATCACCAACGAAAAAGCTCCCTTCACCCTCTGCAGCGCGCAAAATAAGCTCTCCATAGTAACATCATTCGTCTGAGCGCCACGACCATCGAGGGGAGTTTTGGGGGCGCGCGCAAGTAGGTGCAAAAAGACCTCCGTATCGGCCGTACTCGCAAAAATGGCTCCATTACGAATGAGATCCTCTTTCAACTCGTCGGTATTAATGAGATTGCCATTATGCGCTATCGCTACGTCGCCAATCGAAATGTGAGCATACAGTGGTTGCACATTTGCCAAAATATTACCGCCGGCAGTGGTATAACGAACATGCCCTATGGCGTGCTCACCCGGCATCTTAGCAAAATCGAAATCGCCAAAAACGTCCGAAACTAATCCCAGTCCGCGATGGAGGTGCATCCGTCGGTGTTTCTCCTCGAGGGACACCACCCCGGCACCTTCCTGGCCCCGATGCTGCTGAGCATACAGTCCGAGGTATGCCAGATTCGCAGCTTCACGATTATTCCAAATTCCTATTAAGCCACACTCTTCTCGAAATCTATCGTCAGACATGTTTGACCCTTTCCTGTGTTCCAACCGGCCCGATCCAACGGGCGACTCTAACCCGGACTTCTCACCAGCCGAAGTC
>CAZPBV010000050.1:13251-13495 GCA_964584675.1 uncultured Bdellovibrionales bacterium | reverse complement strand
ACCGTTGAGCGTCCATCACCCCTTTTTCACAATTTCCTGAAGACACCGCTGACCGAATGCGAGCCTTGAATTCTTCAGGAAAATGGCGAATAAAGGCCTTCGCCGGCCAGGCGAGAGCCTCGCCAAAAGCACAAATGGTATGCCCTTCGATTTGCGAAGCAACACTCGTCACCAATTCCGCGTCCCCAGGAGCGCCTTGGCCACGCTCCAGCCTTCGTTGAGCGCCCCCACCATGTTGGCGACC
>CAZPBV010000050.1:6562-13241 GCA_964584675.1 uncultured Bdellovibrionales bacterium | reverse complement strand
TGGCCATGCGAAATGCGTCTAAAAATCTTCTCAATCCAGTGACCGCCCTCGCGACACGGAGTGCACTGGCCGCAGGACTCGTGCGCATAGAAGTGAGCCACATTGAGCGCCGCTTCCACCATGTCAGTAGTTTCATCCATTACCATAAAACCGCCGGAGCCAAGGTGAGACCCGGCAGCAACAAGAGACTCATAGTCGATAGTGACCCCCGCCAGCTTTTCGGCCGGAAGCACCGGCATTGATGAGCCGCCAGGGATAACCGCCTTCAATTTTCTTCCGCCCTTAATTCCACCGCACTCCTCCTCGATGAACTGAAGAAGCGAATAACCAAGGTCAATTTCATAAACACCGGGCTTATTGATGTGGCCCGACGCAGAAATAAGTTTTGTTCCGGTAGATTTTTCGGTTCCAATAGCGGCATAAGCAGCCCCGCCGTTTTGTATTATCCACGGGACTGCGGCGAGAGTCTCGGTGTTATTCACAACCGTGGGGGCATTATATAAGCCGATCGCTGCCGGAAAAAACGGCGGCTTCAAGCGAGGCTGCCCCTTTCTTCCCTCGAGAGATTCGAGAAGCGCGGTCTCTTCCCCACATATGTAGGCGCCCGCCCCACGATGAACAACCATGTGGTGACTAAAACCGCTCCCAAAAATATTGTCACCGAGATACCCTTGAGCATAGCATTCATCAATTGCCTGCTTTACCCGCATATAGGGATAGGCGTACTCGCCGCGAATATAAATACAAGACCAGCGAGACTGCACCGCCCACGCACAAATCAGCTGTCCTTCAATCGCCGCGTGCGGATCTCGCTCAAGAAGAACTCGATCCTTAAATGTGCCGGGCTCACTCTCATCGGCATTTTGTACAATGTAAATAGCCTTTCCTGAATTTCGAGGTATAAATTCCCACTTTTTTCCGGCCGGAAATCCAGCTCCTCCGCGGCCACGCAAGCCCGACTTCTTTACTTCCTCAAGCACCGCCAGCGGATCCATGCCCAGCGCCTTACGAATGGCTTTATATCCGCCACGGTTCTCATAGCCGCCCAGCGTATGCTGGTCGAGGTGATGCACATGAGTGAGCAAGATTTGGTGATGTTTACCCATGATAAAATCCGCCTTAAATCACCTGACTTTTTGTATATCCAGCCAACCCCGAACCAAGCTCGTCTCGAACAGCAGAATAGCGCAAATCGGGAAGTTCCTTGGTAATTCTGTCCATGAGAGTTCCAAGCGACTCAGGTGTCAAATTCTCGAAGTAGTGATCATTAATCTCGCACATAGGGCCGGTCCCGCAGGAGCCTAAACACTCAACTTCTTCCCAACTCCACATGCCATCGGACGTAATCTCGCCCGCCGCCACTCCCAGTCTACGATGCACGTACTCGCTAAGCTTCTTAGCGCCACAGAGGGCGCACGCCAAGGTTCGGCAAATTTGAATATGGTACCTGCCAACAGGTTTTTTGTAGTACATAGTGTAAAAGGTTGCGACCTCCATGACATGCACCGGTGCAATGCCAGTCTTGGCGGCCACCCACTCAACAGCTTCATCGGTTATTGAGCCCAGCTCTTCTTGCGCAATATATAAAATAGGCATCACCGCCGATTTAGGATCCGGATAACGCCGCTTGAGATCCTCCGCACGCGCCTCAGCTTTCTCTGACAATCTTATTTCCCCCGATTTCATGCCCCTATCTCTCGCCCACCTACAGATTACCTATCACACTCCCCGCCAATCATGTTGAGCATGCCGAAGATCGGCACTACATCAGCAATTGAATACCCAATCAACATCCTCTTCATCGCACCCATGTGAATAAACGAGGGCGCCCGAACATGCACTTTATAAGGCCGCCCTGTCCCGTCTGACACGGTGTAGAATCCCAACTCGCCATTTCCCCCCTCAACAGGAACATACACATCGCCCGGCGGTGGCTCGACTCCCTTAATGACAAACTCAAAGTGGTTAATCATGCCATCAATTGAGCTGTACACCTGATCTTTAGGCGCCAGAACGATGTGAGGATCGTCAACACAAATCGGCCCCTCAGGCATGTTGCGCATTGCCTGTTCACAAATACGAAGCGACTGTTCCAGCTCGAGCATGCGCACATGAAATCTGTCGTAATTATCCCCCCGGCTACCAAGAGGGACGTCGAACTCAAACTCATCATAGCAAAAATACGGGAATGCCTTTCTCACATCATAATTGACGCCGCTCGCGCGCAGTAACGGGCCGCTTAAACTATAGTCAACGGCCTCTTCAGCGCTTAAGACACCCACGTCGCACATCCGATCAATAAAAATTCGATTTCGGCTCAGCAGGCGGTCGCAGTTAGCGACATGTTTTCTTACCCCAGCGATCGCTGCGGCAAGCTTTTCAGAAAAACCCGGCGTTAGATCAGCGCGCAATCCTCCCACACGGGCGTAGGAAATGGTCAGCCGCGCTCCAGTCACTTCCTCAATCAGCTCCCAAACATATTCTCTCGCCTGCATCATATAGAGCATGACGGTGAAGGCCCCAAGCTCCATAGCAGAAGCGCCGCAACAAGTAAGGTGGTCACTTACCCGCGACAGCTCCGAAAGAAGGGCGCGAATATACTGACAACGCTTAGGAACTTCGATGCCGAGCAGCTTTTCCACTGTTAGGCACCAACCAAAATTATTTATGAGCGGCGAGACGTAGTTAAGCCGGTCGGTATACGGCATGACTTGGTTGTAGTCGACGGTTTCCGACATCTTTTCAAACCCGCGGTGTAGGTAGCCGACTTCAACGTCAGCATCGACTATTTTCTCCCCGGATAACTCTACGACCAAACGAACGGTGCCGTGCGTTGCAGGATGAGCAGGGCCCATGTTCAAAATCATAGTCTCGGTGTGCAAATCGTCGCCCACAGGACGGGAGCGAAAATGGGTGGTCACACCGCCAACACCATAGTCAACGTTGAGTAAATCCTTACTCATGATGCCCACGGCCTCCGTGAACTCCGTTATGCGCCGCGGCGCCACCGCTTCTCTTCGGGCGAATAGCTACCAACTCTGGTCTCAGCATGTCGCGAGCAGTATTGTGCACTTCAGGATGCCTGAGTGGAATTCGCGGCTGCTTCCCTTGCACTGGATAATCTTTTCTCAATGGATGCCCCTCAAATTCTTCGTACATGAGAATACGCCGCTGATCGGGATGGTGCCTGAAAATAATTCCGTACATATCCCACACCTCGCGTTCCATGAAGTTGGCTCCCGACCAAAGAGCAGAAACACTTTCAACATGAGCGTCGTCTTCGGGAACGGCCACCTTAATACGCAGCCGATGCCCCTGAGCCAAACTCATGAGGTGATAGACAACCTCATAGCGCGATTCATGCGTATCCATCCAATCAACCGCGGTGACATTAACTAAGTAGTCAAAGCGCAACTCTGCATCGAGTTTGAGAAGCCGAAAAAAATCGAGCATCCCTTCCCGCCTAATACAGACGACAGCATCGCCACGCTCCACCTCAGCGTAGATCAGGGATTGAGCTAGTTTTGATTTGAGAAGAGAAAGGAGCCTATCGGCATCAGATTTCAAATCTCTTGCCCGACCGGACGTTAACAGGGCCGAGACATGAGGCCTTTCAGCCGAACCACGATTTTCCACGTATCAAACCTAAAGAATAAGCGTTGCTGCCTGATTGATATAAAAAAAAATGATTCCTGGCAATGCGCTCATTATTCTACGTCTCCATGGGCACACCTGGATTAGGACGTTTGGGATACCATTAGACGCAACTCGAAGAACCTCACAGCGTCAAAACGCACTCTGTTATTAATTGTCACAGAACACAGCCATGTCTGGTTTAATGCGCCACGTCTGCTATATTACTTATGCTTTTTGCATCATTGGTAACTTACTGAAACCACTCAATCTTATAGAAGTCAGTCAATGTCCCAGACTCCGTCAGAAAATGCTCTTGAAAGAATACACGGTGAGGAACAAACCCTGGATGACGTGCTTAGTTCACTTGCGGCACAGCAGCGCCGTTACCAAGAGAAATACTCGCACGAACATGGCCGCGCGAGGGAATTAACGTCTGCCCTGGTTGCAACACGCCGAGACGAAGATAAAGCCCTGCTTGCCTCCGACGAGGCCGTTTCCCACGGCATTAAGGACAAGATTGAAACGGGGCTCAACCACCTTGAAAAGCTCCTCAAAAAGCCCTATTTCGCTCGGCTCATCGTGAAAGAAGAGTCCCCTCAAGGCTCTCGAACAATTGAATATAAAATGGGTCTTATTGAAAACTCAGACTGCCGAATCGTTGACTGGCGCAAGGCTCCCATTGCCCGCCTTTACTATGAATACCGCGAAGGTGATGACTATTGCGAACAAATTCTTGGCCGAGAAAGGCAAGGTCGCGTAGCCCTACGCCACGTTGTAGATATCGAAAATCAAAGATTGAAAGGAATTTCCTGCCAGTTAGGGAGATTTGAAAAGCATGGCGACCAATGGGTCGCTCTTTCCGAGCCGCAGCGCAGCAGGTCCCAATCAGAGAGCCAGTCCTCGTCTTTCGGACTTCCCCAAATTGCCTCACTTTTGACACCCGACCAATTTTCCTTAGTCGCTGAGACAGCCGATTCAGCTATGCTCATTCAAGGAATTGCCGGATCCGGCAAAACAACGGTTGCTATGCACCGGCTTGCTTGGCTTTTGGGAAGAAGCCAAGAGGAGTCTCTTGTTCCAGAGAGGTGCCTCATGGTCGTTCTCAGCGAGTCCCTCAAGAAATACCTCTCGGATACGCTCCCCTCGCTTGGGGTTCACGGCGTGCGAGTCCTAACGCTGGAGAATTGGCACGCTGAAAACCTGGCGGCTTCTCTTCCCCAGTACGTCGAACGAGATGAAGAACAGGCGAAGGTGAGGCGCCCATCCGACAAATGTCCCCATAGTATTGAACGCCTCAAACGTTCAATGGCAATTCTCAAAGCGCTGGAGTCCAATTATGAACGGCTTGGTACATCTCTGGTTGACGCCCTCATCGAGCTGCTGGCACATCCAAAACTTATCGTGCAGCACGATGAAAGCAGATTGCTTGATGCCAGTTTGATTCAAGAGGCCCATGCGAGGGCTCTTAGAAACAAGGCCGAGAGTGCGCTCGACCGGGCGGATGACGCATTGGTCTTACGGCTCATGCAGCTCCGCGCCCATTCTGTGGTTCTTTACGATGGTAGTTTTGGTCTCTACGACCATGTCATCGCGGATGAAGTGCAAGATTTTAGTCCTATTGATCTCGCATGCGTGCTGGCGGCAGTGCGGGATCCTCGCGGTATTTCTCTTGTCGGCGACACAGCTCAAAAAATGGATGCCTCCAGCACCTTTCCCGGTTGGGACACACTGAGGAAACATTGGGCCTTCAAGGACACCATGCCGCATTTTGTTAGCCTCAACTTGAGTCATCGGTCCACTGATCAGATCGTGCGCTTCGCCGATTTCATCAAGGAAGGAAGGTCGTCTAACATCAAGGACCCGATGCAGGGGGGCCGTCAAGGCCGGGTACCGATTTGGTTTAAGGCAACAAGCGAGCCTTTGGCCCTCAAGTCTGCGATTGATTGGCTGAGTCGAGCAACCGAGCGCTATCCAAATAGCTTCACCGCAGTGGTTTGCCGCACGGCAGCGGACGCATCCTACGTATACAAGCTGCTCCTTCCCACCTTCAGTTCTCAACTCCAGCGCGGAGTAGCAAACGTGTTTTCATCGCCATGCGGGGTAGTGGTAACTTGGATGGATGAAATTCGCGGCCTCGAATTTACCAACGTGCTGCTTTGGAATCCCTGTAAACGGGACTATCCACAGGATGAAACTCATCGCAACATGCTCTACACCGCCGTTACAAGAGCTGAAGAGAATGTGTGCCTGGTAACTTTCTTAAAACCAAGCGAGATTCTTCCTCAATTTCACTCACCGCTCGTGCGGGGCCATCTTGTAGAACCGCCCGAGGAATCCGATCAGTGAGGGAGCCGGAATCCGTCGCATGATGCTCATTGCCTTACAAATTCTTTTTGGAGATAGAGCCAAATTCCTGGGCCTTGTATTCGCCATCGCCTTTTCCACTTTTCTGCTTGAAAATCAGACCAGTATTTTTGCCGGCATCATGCGACGGACGGGCAGCCAAATTATTGATATGACCGACGCTGAAGTTTGGGTCATGGATCCACAAACACAGTACTTCGACCAAACAAAAGCGCTCAAGGACACCGATTTGACGCGAGTGCGCGGCGTTCCGGGTGTTCAGTATGCAGTGCGCCTCTTTAAAGGACAGCCTATCGCTAGGACTGATAGCGGAAAATTTTCTCAATCAATTGTACTGGGCCTCGATGATGCGACCCTCGCGGGAGCCCCGCGCCGAATGATTATGGGTGATTGGCGCCGATTACGAGAGCCACAGGCTATTGTAGTAGATCGGGCCGGTTACTACCTTTTATTTCCCGGCGAACCATTGGCGCTTGAGCGGGTGCTGGAACTTAACGATAAGCGCGCCCGCATTGTGGGAATTTCGGAAGCTTCGGCGCCCTTTCAGAGTGTGCCGGTCATCCATGCCCGCTATTCGGAGGCCGTACAGTATGTCGGACGGGAACGAAAACAGTTGTCTTTTGTCTTAGTTCGCGCCGAACATGGGCGCTCACCGGAGCACATCGCTCGTCAAATTGAA
>CAZPBV010000050.1:5719-6552 GCA_964584675.1 uncultured Bdellovibrionales bacterium | reverse complement strand
GACCGGTTTACGAGCGCGAAGCAGCGGGGAATTTCGCTGGGATTGCATCAAGTACTATCTTAGAAACACCGGTATTCCGGTCAATTTTGGGATGACGATTCTCATAGCGCTTATTATCGGGCTGGTGGTGTCAGGCCAAACCTTTTACCTTTTTACCCTCGAGAATCTCAAACACTTCGCCACCCTCAAAGCGGTGGGTGTTGCAACCGGCAGGGTTGCCCGAATGGTACTGTTGCAGGCTCTTGTGGCCGGTTTTATCGGTTACGCCTTGGGCACGCTGCTTGCCGCCGGATTTTTTGAATTGACTGCTCATAAGACCGCCACACGCGGTATCATCCTCATGTGGCAGAATGTAGCACTCGTGGCAGGCTTAATGTTTTTGGTTGTAGGGCTTGCCAGCCTCTTGAGCATTCGGAAAGTGCTTCGGGTCGAGCCGGCAACTGTCTTTCGAGCGTAAGACATGGGGACATCGGAAGCTGCAAGTTTCGCTGCAGAGTGCATCAACCTCGTTAAGGATTTCTCGGACGGGGAAACGATTACACGGGTACTTCACGGAATAGATCTGCGAGTCCCCGACAAGAAACTCACCTTTTTGGTTGGTCCAAGCGGTTGCGGGAAGACCACTCTTATCTCGTGTTTGGCTGGACTTCTTCACCCGACATCGGGCGAGGTTCGCGTACTTGGACAGCCCATATACAGACTCCCCGATAGTCAGCAAGTTGATTTTCGGCGACGCTCGATTGGCTTCGTATTTCAGCAGTACAATCTCATCCCTGCTCTTACGGCGGCCGAGAATGCGGCTATTCCCTTACTTGCCGCCAACACGCCTCGTC
>CAZPBV010000050.1:4807-5709 GCA_964584675.1 uncultured Bdellovibrionales bacterium | reverse complement strand
CAAGCTCGAACTATTCTTTCGCACATCGGTCTAGAGCGGTTCATTAATCATTATCCGCGTTCGCTTTCCGGAGGTCAGCAGCAGCGGGTAGCCATTGCTCGCGCTCTCATACATAATCCTCGACTAGTAGTATGCGATGAGCCGACCTCGGCGCTCGATCATGAATCGGGAATAGCTGTCATGGAATTGATCTACCAAATGTCGCATGAACTCGGCAGCACCGTCGTAGTAGTAACCCATGACAGCCGCATTTTTAGATTTGCCGATTTCATCGCACGTATGGATGACGGGCGTATCAGCTCCTTTGAGGGGCAAGAGATGACCGAAGCATTTAGTGACCCGGGAGCACCCTCATGAAAATTCGACCGACCATCATCGCGGCTGGAATAGCACTCATCGTGGCGCTCGTTTCCGTTGTGCGCAATATTCCTTCACGGAACACCACCATTCTCGAACGACAACCTCCTGTGTCGTCGATTGATAGTCGAATCGGGGCAGTGGGTTTGATTGAAGCTAACACCGAGAATATTTCCATCGGAGCCGCGCTCTCCGGCATAGTAGAAAAGGTTCATGTGCAGGCGGGCGATGTCGTGGAGGAAGGCGGTTCCCTCTTTACTATTGATTCCAGATCTCTGGTGGCAGAGGAGCACATAAAAGCCGCTCTTGTTGAGCAGGCCAAATCCAATCTTGAGCTTCGCCGCACCCTTTTAACGGAGGCCGAAGAACGCTTCGCATACGTGGCGAGCCTTTCTCAAAAGGGAGCGGTGTCTCGAGACGAGCTAACCCAGCGCCGTTATTCTATGGCTGCAGAGAAAGCTCAGGTTGCGCTGGCTCAGACTCAAGTTGCTTTGGCCATTGCTGAGCATGCGAGAGCAACCACTGAACTTGAGCGCGCTGTCGCC
>CAZPBV010000050.1:0-4797 GCA_964584675.1 uncultured Bdellovibrionales bacterium | reverse complement strand
CCTGTTGGCGGCATGGTGCTTGAGTTGAATGTTCATACCGGCGAGTATGTTTCGGGAGGATCCGGAAAGTCGTATCTGCTCTTCGGGAGCGCCAGCCCGCTGCACGTACGCGTCGACATTGATGAAGAGGAGGGCTCCTGGGCTGATCTAAACGCCAATGCCGTCGCCATGTTACGAGGAAGCGCCGCCATATCCACAGCGCTCAGCTTGGTGCGGCTCGAACCGTACGTAAAACCTAAAAGATCACTGACCGGCGAAAGCTCTGAACGCGTGGACACCCGGGTTATGCAAGTCATTTATAAAATTGAAGATTCCCAATTTCCTGGAAAGGTGGGCCAGCAAGTGGACGTCTTTATTCCGCGCCGTCACACTTCGAAGCCGCCCGAAATGAGCAATTAAAATATGTATTTTTCGTACATTTCATGAGACTCTGACCGGTATCCATCCATAACCCTTAGTAAGATCGTCGTCGTGATCGGGACCAAGGTTCCGCACGGCAAAAGTAACAAGTTGACGCTCATAAACTGCGGGGGATAACACGCTCGGTGTTAATGCCAAGGAATTGAGCGCGTCAGGGAGGTTAAAGTATGAAAAAAATATTTATGACGGGAGCACTGCTCGGATGCGTTGCAGTGTTTAGCTGTCAAGTTCCAGCATGGGCGGCACCGCGCTCAACCGCGTCAACCGCGGACAAGGCGTTGCGCTTTGCAAAGCAGGCAAAGAGGGGTCTGGCCTCTCTTGTCGCCGACGTTAAACAGATGTCTCTCAGGCAAGATGATTTATACAATTTGGTGGCGTCGGTAGCGACATCGTTGGGAATTAAAATAGCTATCGGTCCCGATGGCACCCCGACTGTCACCGTCATTAATCCCCCGGGCACTGGTGGTGCTCAAGGCCCCATGGGCCCTTCCGGTCCACAGGGTCCGGCAGGTGTAAATGGCACCAATGGACAAGATGGAGCTACGGGACCAACCGGCCCGACGGGAGCAACGGGACCCTCAGGTCCTAGCGGTCCAGTGGGGCCTTCCGGCCCTAGCGGCCCTGTTGGACCTTCCGGCCCTAGCGGCCCTGTTGGACCTTCCGGCCCTAGCGGCCCTGTTGGACCTTCCGGCCCTAGCGGCCCGCCTGGATTGAATGGTGCGCCTGGATTGAATGGCGCCCCCGGCGCTCCCGGACCATCTGGCCCGAGCGGACCTCCAGGGCCTCAGGGGGCTCAGGGAGCTCAAGGGGCTCAGGGGGCCCAAGGGGCTCAGGGAGCCCAAGGACCCGCTGGGCCCGTAATCGGCGGCATGATGTGCGGATGGTATGGAACCTGCTCAATCGGTTGCAACGAAGTTGACTACTGGTGCAATGGTTACGATACCAAGTTCGGATGTCCTCCGGGATTCACCCGCCGTCAGCTCGCTGGAATTGTAGTAGGACTAAACAACTACACGTACTACAGCTGCTTTAAAGATTAGAACCTTCTAATCCTTAATCCATTCGACTCCGGGAGGCGTTCTGCCTCCCGGTTTTTTTTTATTCTCCCCAACCATCGTATTCAAAAACATTGTGCTACACACGCAGGCTCTGTCGAATCAGTTCCTTAGCCCCGGCCTGAAAATGGAGTGTGTGAAATCGCACCTCTTTTCCTAGTCGTTCATGACGCACGTAAGGAGTCGTGCCCTGCCAGCGCACAGCTTTTACTTGTCCGTCCATGGCATAACCAGTCTCGGCATAGTTAATGTTGTGATCAAAGGTGGTGCCGTCCCTAATGAGAGAAGTATCTCCAATCAGGTATTTTCGCAGGGTCCAAAACGTATGGAGCAGTCGCATATCGTTCAGGGGAATGACAAGACCGCTTACTCCCGCTTGCTCCAGTCGCAGTTCCTCCTTAAATCGTGTTACCTCTTCAAGGGGGCTGCTAAAAACCTTAACCGAGTGAGAACAGAGGGCCTGGAGCGCTTCCACCGAGTTTATCACCGTATTGTGTCCGCAGTGGCATTGAGAAAAAGCCATGTCGCACTCTTCAAACGGGGTAAGGGCCTCATGTAGGTCGCTATAGATCATGACATCGGAATCGGCGTAAAACAGCCTCTCAAATCCGTGCCGGGTGGCAAATTCGAGAAGGACAAACCAGCGTTGAATGCAAAATAAATTGTATTCAAACTCATCAAAAGTTACATGCTTGTATAAAGGGCGAAATTGCTCCGCTAGCCCCATAAAAGACTGGAGAGGAATCCATTGAACCGGCGCGTCGACTCGATACTCGACATCGGCGATAATAAAAATTGGCCCGTGAGGATTGGAAGCTGCAGCCTGCTGAAGCGCCATCTCAACCAGGTCGCTCTGTCCACGATGGATAAAAACTATCGGCCGGGAAGTCATGAGCCACCGATCCTATTTTTGGCTGGGCTGACCATCGCGAAGAATTTTAAAAAACTCTGAGTCCCCCGATAAAAGCAATCGCATATCCCCCCGAACCCCGCGCTTGTAGGCCTCGAGAGTCCTCAGGAACTCGAAAAAGTGCGCATCTCTCCCAACCGCCTCAGCGTAAATCTTAATTGCCTCAGACTCGGCATCACCTTGAATTTGCTGCACCTTGCGGTAGGCATCCGACTGGATTTCAAGCAAGTCACGCTGGGTTTTACCTTCAATCTTTGCCTGCTCCCCCTTACCAACGGATCGAATCTTCTCCGCTATTCGCTGCCGCTCGGAAATCATGCGCTCATATACCTTGGACTCAACACTTCCCTCGTACGATATTCTCCGCAGCTGCACATCGATAAGCAAAATGCCAAGCTTTTTCACTTCCTCTTGCGCGCGCTCCAAAATCATAGTGCTCAATCGTTCTCGCCCCACGGTAACGCCCTCGATTTCCCCCGTCACCTCGTCTTCAACCACCCCTAGAATATCTCCCGATCCCTGAGCCGCTTTGCGCCTCTCGGCGCGCGCAGAAAGATCTTCGAGAATCTGGTTGGTGTTACGCACCGCCTCAACCAAATTATGACTCGAGATCACATCGCGCGTGGCGCTGTCAATAATTGCATCAAGGCGCGATATGGCGTTTCTCTCATCTTGAAGGGTCATGATAAACAGCAAGGGGTCCACTATCCGCCAACGCGCTGTTGTATCGACAATAATATACTTCTTATCTTTGGTCGGAACCTGATTCTGGGCACCATCCCAATTGAGGGTGCGCTTCTCAACCCAGCGCACGTCTTGAACAAATGGCAATTTGAAGCTGAGCCCCGCCTCGGTTATCGGCTTTCCAACGGGCTTGCCGAATTGTGTAACGATTGCCTGCTGCCCTTCCATGACAACAAACATCGAGGCCTGAGCCAGAAGGAGTAGCGCTACAAGAATCACTCCGAAAATTGGACCTTTCATTATCATTACTCAGTTTTCACCCTCGACTGCCGCCTTTCCAGTCGCGCCGGCACCTGCCAATGACGACAGATCCATGCGGGCACGCCCCTCTCCACCCGCTCCCTTGGCAATGCCACCGTCACCGACATAAACTGGAAGCATCCCCTTAATACTAGGGTCCACAACCGTAACTCCGGGAAGCCGGCCCAACAGTTCCTCGATTGCTTCAAGATAGAGCCGGGTTCGTGTTATCTGAGGCGCCTTCTGATACTCACCCAAAATTTTCAGAAACTTTTCAGCATCGCCGCGAGCCCGATTAAGCAACGCTGTTGCCGATCCTGTGGCCTGCGTAATTTCCTTCTCCGCTTTACCTCGCGCCTCAGGAATGACCTTATTATAGGCAGCCTCCGCTCGATTTATTGCTTGCTCCTGTTCCTGCTTGGCGGCATTGACCTCATTAAACGAAGGCTGCACCGGTCCGGGAGGATTCACATCTTGAAGCTTCACCAGCACAATTTTGACACCCATCTGATAGTCATCGAGAATTTTCTGGAGAAGACTTTTTGCTTCACTCGCAACCGCCTCACGCCCAACCGTCAGAACATCATTAACCGTGCGATCCCCAACCACTCGACGCATCATCGCCTGGGAGATGTCCCGAATATTCTTCTCCGGTTCTCGAACGTTAAAGAGAAACATGCGCGGATCAGCAATTTGGTAGTGGACCACCCAACGGACATCAGCCACATTGAGATCTCCGGTCAGCATCAATGATTCTTCAAATAAATCCCTGCTTCCGCGCATGGTGCGAAAGGCCGGGCTGGTGCCCTCCCCCACAAACCCAAAGGACTCCTGAAGAACGGTTGCTGTTTTTCTCTTAATGGCTTGATCAATACCAAACGGTACCTTGAAATGCAGTCCGGGCGAGGCGGTGTACCGGTAGCGTCCAAGGCGAAGAACCACCGCCTCTTCCTCGGGCTGCACTGTATAAAAACTCGAAAAGGCTGCCGCCACTATTGCGAGCACCGCCAAAACCTGCAACAGGCGCGCTGGACGATTCAGAACATCAGCCATCCATCGCTCGAGCTGCTCTTGAAAATCTTTGTGGCGATTTCCGCCAGAATCATGCGGGTTCCAATTCACGCCGTCAACCTTACCAACGTCACAATATTTCGGCAACACTGGCCTGCCCTGCTCGTTCTGTGGTAGCGATAACTGATCGCGCAAGCATATTTTCTATGAAGATCCTATTTATTGCCCTGGTGGTGTTGTACTTTCTCTCCCCCTACGATCTATTGCCGGATTTCCTCGGTCCACTCGGTAGAATTGACGATCTCATTGTGGCAGGCATTGGGTACTGGCTTTATCGCGCACGGGCCGAACATGCGAGAGATTCTCGAGATGGCCCAGAGGGAAGAAACCAAGAGAACAATTTCCATTCTCCTGAGA
>CAZPBV010000049.1:0-13748 GCA_964584675.1 uncultured Bdellovibrionales bacterium | reverse complement strand
GCTTGAGTGCGTTTGCGCAAATATTCTAAGGCACGCCTAACAAAAATTTTGCTCGTCCTCTGCTGAGGCCGCATCCGAGTTAAGCGCCAAGGAAGATAAGATTGCTCGGGCATCGTCTCGAATCATAGCTGAAAGTCCATTAATGAGCGACACATGCCGATTTACCTCGGTCCAATTGTTATTATTGATGTGACCGCATAAGTCCCGAGCAAGCGCGCGCTGCCTATCGAGTATGCCGTCGTATGAGCTGAGTCGTTGTAGCACTGAGTCCGGCACGTTACCCTTCTGCAGGAGGGTACGCTTGGCGCTGATTATAGCATGTTCTAAATCTTCAAAGGACGTAAAGAGTCGATCAATAATGTGATTAGACATAACAAACCCCCGTGGTTTTAGCCGATTAATGACATGTTGTCTTTCAACCTGACTACGACAGCGATCAAATCTGGCCAAAATAGTAATATCTACGTTATTCGACCTTCTCAGATCAAAGTCGCATTCCGGGGCCATCCATTGCAAACTTCATCGCCGTGTATACTGTAACACCCTCATAAAAATGAGCGTAAGACAGGGAACGGCAGGAGACTTCCGTGTCGGCAATTTCTTTCTGCGACCCGGGCACTCGCGGGCCCAGGCAGAAGACTCTAATGCAATCCTATTGCCACTGTAACAACTTGGATTTGCAGGTAATCTTAACGGGTCGGTGTCCTGGATGGCAACAGTTCACGAGGAAGTGTCGCCACGCTGTACACTTCCGGTTTACAGTAGGGTGAGCATTTATGGGCAAACTACCACTTCGCATATTCGCGTTATTTGTCGCTCTCAATCTTCTCAACTACCTCGACCGCTATCTTGTTTATGGCTTGGTTCCTGCCCTTGAAAGGCATTTTAGCTTGACCAAGACGGAGGCCGGGCAACTCGTATCGGCCTTTGTATTTGGGTACTTCATCTGCTCTCCTATATTCGGCATTTTGGGTGATAAATTTCCCCGTGGCCCTCTTATGGCATTAGGGGTCGCGGTGTGGAGTGTTGCAACAGGCATGTCAGGGGTTGCCGCTAGCTTCTTAGGATTCTGTCTTGCGCGAGTATCAGTCGGAGTGGGAGAGGCGGCTTTTGGAACCATTGCGCCCGGCTACATTAAGGATCGTATCTCGGATCCACTCATTCTCAATCGGACTTTTGCAATTTTTTTTGCTGCAATTCCGGTCGGATCGGCTTTTGGCTATGTCTTGGCGGGTTTGGCGGTGCAGCATGCCTCATGGCAATATGCCTTTTATGTTGGCGCTGTGCCGGGACTTCTCCTATGTTTGTTTCTTCTCAAGATTCCTGAGGTGCGTGGTCATAAGTTTGAGCGCATTAATGTCAAGGATGGTCTCAGAGCTATTGCTCGCACACCGATCCTTTGGTTTGCCATTGTGGGGTATGTTCTGAATTCTTTTGCTCTCAATGGCATTGCCTCCTTTGTCACCGCCTATGGAGAACAGATTGGATTCAAACTTGAAACTATTAGCTTGACCTTTGGGGCCATTTTGGCAATGACCGGCTTAGTCGGCACCTTTGGGGGAGGGTGGCTATCGTCATGGTTATGCTCCGGCTCTCAAAGTCGTGAAAAGGCCATGTTACGCTTTGTGGGTGTTTCGGCACTCGTAGGGTTTCCGTGTGCATATATTGCCTTTGGCGTGGGCGACCAAGCCGGGTTTCTTATCGCAGCGTCACTTGCGGAGCTGCTGATTTTTGCAGGCACGGCCCCAATTAACGCAGTGATTGTTCTTGTCTGTCCCCCGGCCTATGTCACATTGACCCAGGGAGTAACGATCTTTAGCTTGAATCTTTTTGGAACTTTACTTGCTCCTTTGATTACCGGATACATGGCGGATACCTATAATTTAAGCATCGCTCTCAGATTCGCGTCCTTCGCTCTCCTTGCATCGGGTCTTGTATGGCTGATTGGCGGGGTGTTTTCCCTCTCTAGACAGCAAGAGGCGCCATGTTGACGGCCGCGCAATTACAGCTTCTTGCTATCATAGATGAGGCTTCACAGCATCTCGGCATGCGCGTGTTTCTAGTCGGGGGGGTGGTCCGGGACTTGTTACGGGGAGGAGCTATTCACGAGCGCGACTTGGATTTTATCGTGGAAGGCAGCGCCGCGGCCATGGCCCGCAGTGTTAGTGAGCGCATAGGCGGCACTGTGGTGTTCTTTGAGCGGTTCTTGACAGCCAAAATTCAGGACCTCTCGGGAATTCGGGGAATTGATGAGGTCGATTTTGCAACCGCTCGCACTGAAACCTATGCCAAACCAGGAAGCTTGCCCGTGGTTCAGCCAACTTCTATTGAGAACGATTTGCGAAGACGGGACTTCTCCATGAACGCGATTGCGTTGCCGATTGGATATGTGCGGGAAGCTCTGGCGGGCGCATGCGGGATCAGTGTGGAGGCGGCCGCTGATCACATTATTGATGTCTGTGGGGGGGTGGCCGATTTACAGCGGGGCGTTTTACGGGTTTTGCACCCGCAGAGTTTTTTGGATGATCCTACTCGCATGTTTCGCGCCATGCGCTATATGGCTCGTCTTGGATCGTGCCTTGAGGAGGCAACATCCCGGGCCCTGCATGAAGCAGTGCGATCAGGTGTGATGCTGACAATTTCGGCCCAACGGATCAAAAATGAGTTAAGCAAAATATGCGATGAAGATTCCTGGTCTATCGCCATACGGCTTTGTGAAGAGCACTCTTTGCTTGTGGCCTCCGGCTGGATGCCGCCGGGATGCGGATATTTCCCTGACCTTGATCCGCTTGTTACCTACATACACAATGCCAGCGGGGCGGAACGCTTGAACCTTTTGTTGAGACTTAGTTACTATGCCAGGTCGCCTGAGGAGATCGATACTTTTGCGGCTCGATTTTCGATACCGCGGCGTCTGGTGACTTTGTGGCGATCGGAAGCGGCAGAGGTGGAAGTCAGGAGTCGAGAAGCAGGACTCAACGAAAGTGACTGTTCAGATCCCTATTTTAAAGGTTTAACCGTTCAACAGCTGTGCATGTGGTGGTGGCTACAGGGACAAAAAAACGGGCACGTAAAGCTTTTAGTGGAGAAGGAGTTGCGGCATCGACATGGCTCCGCATGGTCTTATAAAGGAGCTGATTGAATCAGCTCTGTCTCGTCTCTTTGCAGAGGTATCGGATGAGGTTCTCGTATCTCCTCAAGTTGACCTGCTGCGCGGAGATTATTGGACAGGGGCGTGTTTTGAAGTTGCTCAGACGCGCAGGCTTCCACCGTCAGAGATCGCGGAACAAGTGGTCGAGCTCGTTTCCTCTGATACTCGATTTTCGTTTTGTCCTGAACGGGGCTATATAAATGTATTTGTTCGGGAACCCACTCTGTGGCGTAATTCTGAGCAGGCTCTGGAAAGTGACTACTCACATCCTCATAAAGTTGAACAAAGGGTATGTATTATTCCGGGCGTTGAATCATCGCGGGGAACATCTAGACTGGACTCTCTCAGGCTTGTTGCGCGAGCGCTTGTTCAGACGCATCTTTTAGCCTTTTATGGCCAGCCAGTACGGCTATACATATTTGATCGAGGGGATCTTAGGCTCAGTGAAAGCCATCGGGATTTTTCCTCGATCTTGCTGGGCGCCTTGGAAGCGCCTGCTTTAGACGCATCCCGACTATGCGACATGGTGGAGTCCCGACTGTTTGAGGGCCTTGTCGGACCGGTTCATCTTTGGGTACCGCCCTTTCTGATGGAGAACCGTTCCTTTGTGTCCCATGTAACCCGATGGCCGCGTGATCGTGGGGCGGGACTTCGTGTGCGAAGCGTAGAGCGAGCCCGAACTTTTCTTGGGCAGTATGACCAGGACCGATGCAGTAAAATGAACCGGAGCGAACTGTGGCGATTATGCCTTAACTTATGTAGTCCTGTAGATATATCGGGCATTGATTTGGAGAGCGCGTGTCTACCAGAGAGAGCTAATCTGCAATGGTATATTGGGCAAACATGTGCTCGTCTCAAGCGCTTGCCCTTGGAAGAGCTGCTTGCTCGGTGGGTGGGCGCTCGTTTGGCAATCCATAACGAAAAGGTGTCTCCAGCCTCCTTACCCCACATAGTAACCCAGCGTTTAAATTGCTGGCACTTATTCGTTCGAGAGGCCGCCGATCGCGGAAAGTTGGAAGAACTATGGCAGGCAATGCGTTCGTTGTTGGATGCAGTGAATACGATACTCAACGATCCGGTCTCCTATTATACCGGCTCAAAGGGGGGGTGCGCTGTCCCACCCGATGACGGGGGCTCTGTCTGGGATATTATGAGGCAAAAAATAACATTTGGTGTTCACGACTGCTTTTCGAGTATGCTAGAAATTACAAGAGGCCCTACTGGATAGAGGTCCAAACGTTCTGGAAGCCATTTAATTATGGCATCTTGGATCTTGGCGAGTTTCCAGCCGAGGGGCAGGCTGGGGGTGGATTTGGATTCAACCAGTTATATTTTTGGGGAAGGTAGCATGAAGCTCGAAAAGTCTGATTTTGGCCTGGGAGGGGGGTATGAATCTTCAACATATAGGTCAGCGAACAAATCCTACCGTTAAGCCACTTGCTCATATGAATCAGAGAAACTTGCGAAATTGGAACATTACTCTCGGACCGGTTGCAACGGTTGCCAGTCTTGGGGTGGTACTTGGGTCGGTAGCCTGCGCCTTTTATTTGGGTTTTTTTTCCGGCCAAAAAGTTGGTATTGAGACAGCGCTCAACAACAGCTTGTCCTCAAGCATCCGGCTGCCAGTTGATACAGAGGAGTGGGAATCTGGTACATCCGGGGATGTGTCTAGCTTGGGAGGAGGCCAAGATTTTTCTCACAAAGAAATTGCGGCTACAAAGGGAGAGCCGTCGACTCGCGCTAAGCCGATTCCGGCCTTAGAGTCCATTAAGTCAACTGAGGTGGCGCCGGTGGGAGAAATGCTACCACCGGTGGCGGATGAAAATGTCTTGGAAGATAATATTCCCGCTGGGACTGATTCTCGCCAAGATACCGGATCAATTACAGAGGCTTTGACTACAAAGAACGGTTTTGTTAGCCCGCAGAAGAACGGCGCCGAGGGTGAAATTATTGTCGATCGAGGGAGTCCCCTCAAAGACTCTCGTGTCCCATCAGGAAATTCTTCAGTCGGTGCTACTTTGGGCGCTCTGGTTAAGGAAAGCAGACTTGAAGAGCCAGCCCGAGCTGAAAAGAAAGTGTCTGAAAGGGCGAGTGTGCCATCTGGTGTTGATAGGGAAACCGTTGAGGTTAAGAGGGCCGAGGCTGTAGAAAAGGAGTCTCGTAAGGAAGTGCCCAAGGTGGAGTCCTTCAAGGTGGAAGGCGGGCCGCCTGCCCGTGAAAAGGAAAAGTTAGGAACGTCGGATGCCTCCGCTCCGGCAAAGGGGTGGTTCGCTCAGATAGTTGCCCCCAATAAGCGTTCTGAAGCCGAAAGTGTTGCCCAAAAACTCCGTTCCTCCGGCTTTGCAGTAAGTATTGAAAATGCCCAAGTTCGCGGTCAACAATATTACCGTGTTTTAGTTGGACCTGAGGATAATAGAAAACAGGCAGAGCTTCTTATTTCTCAGCTCAAGAGGGAACCGTATATAAAAACAGAACCCTTTTTGAGGCGAATAAATTAGCCTTTCCGTAAGTAAGTTGGTCATTATTGGAACCTCCGCTTCGGTTCTCATAATCTATTTATTTCGAGTACTTCTGTCTTTTTGACTGGCTCAAATGGTGGGCTCCCATGTTCTATGGATTCTCCAGGTGTCTGAAATATCTTTGGACAGATACCTATCCTTACCGTGGGGACGGGGCGGATTGCCAGTGGATTAAGCAGTTGGCCCCTCTATGTGCCCACAAGGAAGGCTTTAGTTTAAACTATCTCAATAGTGTAAAGATTTTTGTGTAGCAGCATGGTCGAGATGGGCACCGAGGACAGCGAAGTACGAGAGGCTCAGAAGGCTCCCGTACGGCACGTTGCGCGCTCTGACATCGGAATGCGCCGTGAAGAGAATCAGGATTCTTATGGCGTGTTTGTGCACGGCGAAGTGCAGGCATTTGTTGTCGCCGACGGGATGGGAGGAGTGCGAGGAGGAGCTCTGGCCTCAAGTCTCGCTCTTGAAACCTTTGAAAGATCATTCGCGAGTATTGAGTCTCCTAGCCCAGATTCGATTATTCAGTCGGTCCAGGATGCCAATATTCAAATTCATGAACGCGGCAACAGAGAAGCTGGTCTCACTGGCATGGGGACCACCTTTGTTGGTCTTATTTTCATAGGTGGAGATCTCTATTGCGTAAATGTCGGAGATTCACGTGCATATCGAGTACGTGAAGGTGTGATAGAGCAGCTCACTGAAGATCATACGCTCGTTATGGAGTTATTGCGGTCGGGAACGATAAGCGCGGATCAAGTGCATAACCATCCCGTCTCGCACATGCTCACTCGCTCCCTCGGTCCGTCAGACTATGTCGACGTTGACTGCTGGCTCTGTGAAGATGGTCCGCTTCCGCGGGACCGCTACCTGCTCTGTTCCGACGGCTTGTATAATTTGGTAAATACGGAGGAAATTGGGGCAATTGTCGGGTCCTGTCTCCCTGAGCGGGCAGTCGAAGAACTGATTAATTTAGCCAATCAACGTGGCGGCACTGATAATATTACGATCATCTTAATAGAAGTTGATGCCGATTATAGTCCTCCTCTTCGAGTACAAACCTTTCTTCAAGAGCGATCCCAATCAGGTTTGGATACTTCGGCAGAAGGAACTCTTACTGATGCTAGCGAAGCGACTCCCCCCCTTGGATATATGTCGTCCGATGGAGAGACTCCGGATTCTCAAAATATCTGGTTGGATCTTGAATATCTTGAAGATAATGGTCTAAGCGATGCCAATGGCGAGTCTCCTGAAGATGAAATCTCCAAAGAAGGGGACCCGAGCGAAGACGACAAAGAAAAATTATCGGGCGAGCCCCAAGGGTCAGCAACCACCACAGAAGAGGCAGATAAAAGGGGGGCTCAAGAACCGGAAGAGAAGGAAGCAGCGCAAGTGGGTGATGAGCAAGCACAGGGCGCTGCGTCAAAGGATACTCGTTATGAAAAAGGACCGTCCTCGGCATTTACCGGCGCCACCACTGAACGTTTAGAGAGACCTGGAGCGCAGCAGACTAAGGCGCCGACGGCCCCCCCGCGACGTCGTGGGGTGGTGGCTGCCCTCCTTGGCTCTATACCCTATTTGATTTGCGCCTCGCTCGGAGGAGTGGCTGCGGCGGTACTATTGTACGCTCCCGATCCTCCAGCCCCGGACCTGGCCCATGTAGTCCAAAACTATTCCGACGCAAGCCTCCCCGCATTGCCACGGGAGCATATCATGCAACCTGAATCGACAGGTGAATCTCAAGGTGACGGGGCGTCCGGACAGGGTTCGCACAAGCCAGAGGACGTGGCTGGACACGACGAGACAATGGTAGTCGATCCACTGTCGATGTCTGTGCCTATCGCCGAAGATCAGGCTCTCTCCTCGGAAGGTAAGGGGGGTATTGAGAGTAGCCCTCAGCCGGTAGTCGTTGAGGAGAAAGAGAGTATTCGAACGCGCGAAGCAATGTTGAGGGAAAGGCTCTCTGAAATTGATGAAAAGCTTGAGGCCTTCAGCGGTCCCTTGTCAGGGCATCTCGGTGAAATTCTTAAGAATGCCAGTTCGGAGCGCGACCGTTTATTGGAAAGCATCGAGGCGGTGCGTAAAGACATTGACATTGCTACTCGCAAACTAGCTGTCTGGTATGGTAGGCGAAAGCGTCTTGAAACCACTCAGCCCCTTGAGTTGGCATCTGAAGTTTCCGTGAGTTCGGAAACTGTTCAGAAAAAGAAGGAGGAATTTGAAGCCATCACATGGGAATACCTCAAGGAGTCCGAGCATCTGCGATACAATCCGGGGGATGCCAATCAAGTAAGAAAAGTAGCGGAACTATTGAAACAACGAAAAGCAAAACTTGAGGAGATCTCTGGCGCAGTTCGGGGTGCGATTGATACGGTAATTGCGGAATCGGACCAAAAAATTACCGAGCTTACCGTTGAGCGTGATAATCTTGAAGGGAAACTGCAGCGCATTCAGTCGGATGTTGAACTCGTTCGGGCAATCTCCAGTGGAGACGCCTCCCGGCGCGAAGCGAAGAAAAAGGAAATTATTCATGAGCGCGAGTTAACAGTAGCCGAACTTGAGGAGCTTCTGAGCGAATCGGCGGGAACGGACCGTTATATGGAAATGGGGGAGTCCGGCGCGGCGGAGTAGACGAAGGAGAGCCTTTGAAGATAGTTTTGGCGTTGGGAGTCGCTTCACGTTTGGTGTCCCTTGGTGCAAATTTCAGGGTATGGTGAAAGGACTTGATGTATTTCATCCAAGTTCCTGTCTATTCTCAGTTCCAATCTTCTGAAATGATAGAAAATTCGATCCATCAGTAATAAGGTGGCTTTATCGAACCGTCTCTGAAGAAAGCCAGGGGGATAGCGCTGCGCAATCTTTCCGAAGCTTTATCTTTTTGAGCCATTTTGCTAACTATACCGAAGGGCGCGGGTAATGTCCGAAGATTCCCTGGAGGCGCAAAACTGACAGCTGGTATATTCCTAGTGCTGGAACCTTCGAGGTCGTTTCAAAGATGTTTTTTTGAAATCGGTTCTATCGCAGTCCTCATTAGAAGTGTCCTGAAGCAGGTTTCCGGCCGTGTTCTGTTTACGTAATGAAACAACTACTTTTTTGAGTATTAGTACATGAGTGCGAAGAAGGCTGCCCTAATAAGCGTTTCCGATCGAAGCGGACTGGTGCCCTTCGCCCAGGGTTTGCAGCGCTTGGGATTTACTATTCTCACTACTTCGGGAAGCGGTGCGTTTCTCAGCCAGCACGGGGTTGAATCAGTCGCAATTGAACAATACACCGGCCAAAAGGAAATCCTCGACGGGCGGGTAAAAACTTTGCATCCTCGAATATATGCCGGCATACTAGCGCGGCGAGACAACCCCAAAGACCTGGCGCAACTTGAAGCGGACAACATTCTTCCCATCGAGGTTGTTGCCGTGAATCTCTACCCATTTGAGAGCAATCTTTCTGTATCCGGAACGGCCAGCGAAGGCAAATCACTGCTTGAGATGATAGAGCTGGTTGATATCGGCGGGCCCAGCATGATACGCGCTGCCGCCAAGAACCATCGCTTTGTATTTCCCGTTATCGATCCGACTGACTATGAGGAAGTGTTAAAAGTGTTGGCAGGCGATCCACCGAGCGGCACGGATGCAATCGAAACGTTTCGGCGAGGGTTAGCAGCTAAGGTTTTTGCCACTTTGGCCAGGGATAATCTTGCGGCTGGCGGTTATTTTGCTTCTTCTTGCGACCCTCAGCCTGGAAGCGCGTTCAGCAGGCTCTCTGGAATGGTGCTCAAGAGGCGCGCGGAGATGCGCTATGGAGAGAACCCGCACCAAAAGGCGGTGTACTACCAGCCAATGACAACATCGATGTCCCCGAGCCTGGGAGGATGGGAACAACTTGGAGGTAAAGAGCTTTCATATAACAATATGCTTGATATTGAAGCTGCTGTGCGGCTCATAGGCAGTGTACAGGGGGGCGTCGCAGGTTGTTCTAAACCGGCCGTGATTATTATCAAACACCTCAATCCCTGCGGAGCCGCATTTGGCGATTCTCTCCATGATGCTCTTCTTAAGGCAAAGCGTAGTGATCCACGCAGTCATTTTGGAGGAATTATCGGGTGCACCGATACGGTGACTAAAGATGTGGCGGAGGCGGTGCGCGAAGATTTTGCCGAAATCGTGGTGGCGCCCAAGTTTGATGATGAAGCCCTGGCAGTGCTTCGAACCAGTAAGAACCTCCGTATTGTGCGCATAGGAATAGATTTATTGACAGGAGGCCCCTTTGGCGGGGTGGAATATCGGTCGTGTTTGGGGGGGATGTTGGTTCAGGAGGTGGATAGACGAATATCGAGTCCCTCTGATGCGCGGATAGTGTCCCAACGCCGGCCGACCACATCGGAAATGGCCGACCTCTCTTTCGCATGGACTATCTGCGCGCATGTTAAATCAAATGCCATTGTGGTCGTGAAGGCCGGGACGGTGCTTGGTGTCGGGGCAGGGCAAATGAGTCGAATTGATTCGGTCGAGCTTGCGCTATCGAAGGCTCGTTTCCATGGACATGATCTTTTGGATAGTGTTGCAGCATCTGATGCGTTTTTTCCGTTTCCCGATAGCATTGAAACGCTGGCGCAGGCTGGAGTGCGGGCGGTGATAGCCCCGGCCGGAGCCAAGCGCGACCCCGAAAGTATTGAAGCTGCAAATAAGCTGGGAGTCGCTGTGTTGTTTGCCGAAGACAGACCCTTTAGGCACTGAGATATGAAAGTTCTTGTTATCGGATCGGGGGGAAGAGAGCATGCGTTATGCTGGAAGCTTCGCGGGAGCGCCGCAGTAAGCGCGCTCTATTGTGCCCCGGGGAATCCGGGTATTTCTGAAGTGGCTCAGTTGGTCCCAGTCGCCGCGGACGATATTGCCGGTCTCTTGGGGTTTGCTCGTAAGGAGGGTATCGACTTGACCATTGTAGGCCCCGAGCTCCCGCTCACCTTGGGGGTGGTCGATGCGTTTGAGTCGGAAGGGATGAGGATTTTTGGGCCAACTCGTGCAGCTGCTCAGTTGGAAGCTTCAAAGAGCTTTGCTAAGGAAGTTATGTTGGCCGCGGGCGTACCAACGGCTTCGTATGAGACCTGCTATTCCGAGCGGGAATTGCGTGAGTACGTGAAGCGCCAACCGGCACCCATAGTACTAAAAGCAGACGGCCTGGCCGCGGGTAAAGGGGTCTTTGTCTGCTTATCAAACGAGGAGATCGAACCGGCTATTCGACAGCTCTTTGGTGTTCTACGAGCTGAAAAGGTGGTGGTTGAGCAATATCTTTCTGGGGTGGAGGCCTCCTTTATTGTTGCCACGGATGGTACACGAATCGTGCCTCTCGCAGCGTCTCACGATTACAAGCGGATTTTTGATAATGATCAGGGGCCTAATACAGGGGGAATGGGAACAGTATCGCCATCTCCGCGTATTTCTGCCGCGCAGGAAGATGTTGTTTGCTCCCGTATTATTGCTCCAACGTTGGCGGAAATGAGGAAGCGCGGGAGCCCATTTAAGGGATGTCTTTATGCTGGGCTCATGATTGCGCCACATGGGGATATTCAGGTTATAGAGTTTAACGCGCGCTGTGGTGATCCTGAAACTCAGGTTATTATGCGGCGCTTGCAGTCTGACCTGGCTGAGGTGTGCTTTGCTTTGGCCCGTAGCAGCAACGAGTCAGCGGGGCCCGTGCGGCTCAAGTGGTCTCAGGAGACCTGTGTCTGCGTGGTTTTGGCAGCATCAGGGTACCCGGGAGAGGTTCGCAAGGGAGATGAGATAACGGGTATTGACCATGCCAGAGTGCAGACAGGGGTGGAAATATTTCATGCCGGCACCTCGCGTCGCGGGGATGGGCATTTAGTAACGTCCGGAGGCCGGGTGCTGAATGTTACTGCCACAGGACCGACGGTCAATGAAGCGCGGTCGCGCGTTTATCGGGCCTGTGATATGATTCAGTTTCGGGGCGTGCAATGCCGACGCGATATTGCGTTGCAGTAGTGGCGTTTCCTCAGGGGCCGATCTTGTGAAAATGAGGCCAAGTTGGATTTTTACGGCGTTTCTTGCGATGGGGGTACACAATGCCTATGCCGCAGAACTTCGCGTACTGGATCAAAAAGGACTCTCTCGGGCGGTGCGGGTAGTTTCAGGCCGGGGCTCCGTTGTTGTACGGCTTTCTCGGGCCACTCAGGAGTCGGCAGCCCATCTTGTTCTTGCCCCAGTCGATGTTATTAGCCGTGATGTGGAAGGGGAGCCGGAACCAGAGGAATCTGGACCTATAACAGAGCAAAGTGTTGTGGTGCGATTCTCATCGGTAAGGGAGGGTACCTGGCAGCTCAAAGGACAGCCCGGGCCGTCGGAGATACTTTCTGTTGCCATAGTCCCCGAAGCGCGCTGAAATTATTATTCATGAGTATCGAGGATCTATTTCCAGCGCGGCACGAACTTATTCGATCTCTCAAGGCAAAGCCGTGGTGCGATGTTCTTGTGGTTGGCGGAGGGATTCACGGCGCTTGCGTCGCCCATCTTGCGGCTTTTAACGGGCTGCGAACCATACTTCTTGAACGCGGGGATTACGGCGGGGAGACCTCAAGTCGAAGTTCCAAATTGGCTCACGGCGGCTTACGCTATCTTGAGTATTTTGACTTCAAGCAAGTATTTGAGGGGATTCGGGCTCGTGAAGATCTTTTTTCAGTTGCCCCCCATCTTGTTCAGCCACGAGAATTTTCTGTTCCAGTGAAGGGAGGTGAGAAATTACACAGGATGCTCCTTGGTGTCGGTTTAACGCTCTACGATGCAATGAGTGGCTTTCGGCATAAACATCGCTTTGTAAGAGATCCCGACGGATGTGGCCGCTTTTTCTTTACTGACGGAGTAATGCGGGATCAGCAGGTGGTGCTCGAGCGTATTATTGCTGCCCGCCAAGAGGGGGCGCTTTGTCTCAACTACATGCGTGTGGAACGCGTGCTTACTCACAAGAATGATCACATGGCGGTGCATTGTGTTGAGTCTGGAGGTATGGACGGGGCGCAGCGAATTGAAATTGAAGCGGGAGTAGTTATGAATTGCGCAGGGCCGTTTGTAGGCTCATTTTCTATTCCCCAGGCACATGCTCTTCAGCGGCAACTCGTCCTGAGCCGCGGCATCCATTTGCTTTTTAATATTCCATGGTCCGGTGCTTCACAGGTATTGCCAATTCGTGATGGGCACGGAAGAAGGCGAAGAGGCCAGTACTATTTTGTTCTTCCATATCGTGGATTAACCATGGTTGGCACCACTGAACGTGTGATTTCTGCTCCACAGCAGGATCCATTGCCGCGCGCTGACGAAATTGTCGAGCTTATGGAGCGCGTGAAGTGCGATGTTCCGTGTATTGGCGGCGAGCGTCCCTATTATGCTTTTTCAGGAGTGCGCACGCTGTGCCGTTCGAGTATCGGTATGCCTGATTCTTCCCGCCTATCCCGCCGCCATCGCTGGGTATTTGGCGGTGGTGTATTGTCACTTTTGGGGGGGAAATACACGAGCGCAGCGCTCACCGCCCACGAAGGGCTGGCGATGGCCTTTCGCCTGGCCGGTGTGAAGCAAAAACTTATACCACTTCGCGGCCGTCTCTTGCCGGGAGCCGCAAATGTTGAGGAGGAGCGAGTACGTTTTTATAGCGAGGCCACGGCAGCAGGAGTGAGCATCGAGACGGCAGAGCGTTTGTACTCGCGGTTAGGATCGCGCGCTCGATATATTCGTGAAATACCAGGTGGCTTTGAGCCGATTGCGCGAGATTTGCTGCGCGGAGAAATCATGGTCATGTTTTACATGGAGCAGGCACATACCTTAACTGACATTTTGAGCCGTCGATTAGAACTTGAAACTATGCCAGGGCATGGGCTTGTATTACTGGAGCCTCTCTGCAGTGCTCTCAGTTCTCATTGGCCGCAGGTAGATTGGGCCGCACAAGCGGACCAGTATCGGCAGCGAATTCAATCAGTTCTTGATGTGTTGAAAGGTGCGGGAGTCCGACTCCGAAATGGGTTGTAGAGCTGGAAGTGGAGTAGTCGGACTCCTTATACGTGGGGCCCCTGCCCCACGCCTGCG
>CAZPBV010000048.1:6798-13882 GCA_964584675.1 uncultured Bdellovibrionales bacterium | reverse complement strand
GTAAAACTACCTGCGAGGTGTTGTGGCTCTATGCGCAAACCGGCCTAGGGTCAGATCCTAAGAAATCGATCTCCACGTTCCTTGTGGACAGGTCCTGCCCCGGCTTTAGTGTCGGCCAAAAGATCAAAGACAAAACTGGGATGCGCGCCTCTAACACTGCTGAACTATGCTTTGATGACTGTCAGGTTCCGGCGAGTCACCTCGTTGGAACCGAGGGTTCAGCTCTCGGGCATATGATGCGAAATCTTGAAATAGAGCGTGTCACATTGGCCGCGATGAGCCTTGGCATTGCCCGCCGCGCCTTAAGTGTCATGATTCGCTATGCTCACGAGCGACGCGCGTTTGGGCAGCCGCTGTCTGCCTTTGGGCAAATTCAAAGTTACATTGCCGACAGCTATGCGGAATATCAAGCCGCACGAAGCTATGTATATGACACCGCCCGCCGTATGCAACTTACCGAGGGCGGCAATCGACTCGATTCAGACGGTGTCAAATTGGTTGCTACTCCTGCCGGGAAACGAATTGCAGACAGGGCGATTCAGGTTCTCGGCGGGTACGGCTATGTCGCCGAATATGTGGTTGAGAGACTATGGCGCGACGCTAAACTTTTGGAAATTGGCGGTGGCACTATTGAGGCCCATCAGAAAAATATCAGTGCTGACCTTAATAAGCGCGTAGCAGGTGGCGAGAATCCGCTTGATTGATTTCAACCCGTTTCTTGAAGGGAGTTGGCTACGTTACTAACATGAGCAATGCGCCACTCTTCTGATACCATTTCAAGCCCAGCATGTGAGCTTGCTAAAGAAAACACTATGCCATCGCTCATCGCGAATCGACTGGGGATTGCTAAAAGAACTCCACCTCTCCCGACTCAAGGTGATAGATCGCCGGAAGGATTTGAAGTCCATGCAGATGGACCGCCTCATTAACAATCTTGGATCGTTTTAAGAGATACATCTTGGTCCCTAACACTTGAGCCTTTCCTGCTGCCGTTAGGGTGCTGTCACTCTTAGGATCAAGCTCCAAAGAACTGAGCCCGCGCAAGTTGGGACGAATCATGTTTACCAGGGTATTTAAATCCGCGCTTCCTGCAGACTTTCCAGGAGGAGTCGCAAGTGTAGCTTTTACCGCTCCACAAGATTGATGCCCCATGATTACCAACATCTTAACCCCAAGATGCTCAACTGCATATTCAATGCTAGCCACAGCAGCCGCATCGGCCACCTCACCGGCTGTACGCACAACAAAGAGATCGCCAAGCCCCTGGTCGAAGATGACTTCCGGAGGAACTCGAGAATCGCTGCATGAAAGAACTATCGTGTGCGGTTTTTGACCGCCTTCAAGCTCAACACGGCGTCCAACGGATTGTCGGGGACGCTCGCTACGGCCTACTATAAAGCGGCGATTCCCCGCTTCAAGTTCACGCCGAATCGCCACGGCATCACCCTGCGAAAGGGTCTCCTTTGTTTCATGACCGCCCTTGGTTTGAGAGGGGTCGGCAAAGCGCGCCGGTGGCAAATTACCCGGCTGCTCAGGAATGCGAGCACATGCCGCACAACATAAAACACATACGCCCAGCAACGATAATAAACGCATACCCCCTCCCCTGCGTCGAGAAATGCCATGCCGCGATCCCTTCATTGAAAGCTTTGGCGAGGCTCGCCAACGACAGGGGCGGCCTGACATTGTTATGGATTTCCACTACGTCCAGGAGAGCTATCGGACGGATTGAGCTGGCGGCTTAATAGAAACATACAGATTGAGACAAGGCCGGCAATCAAAAACGGCAAATAAAACAAATAGCCAAATGCTATCTGGGCCGAAAGAGGTGCCAGTGCTCGCGCTAAACTTCCAAATCCCTGTGATACCCCAAAGATGAGACCCTGTTTCTCCGCCGGTGTATTTTTTGAAATAAGTCCCGATATGCTCGGACTAATGAGCCCCCCCCCAAGGGCCAAGGGAATAGCCGCGAAATAAAAACTTGAGTAGGTGGGTAAAAACGGGAAAGCGCTGTAGGTAAGTGCGCAGGTAAAAAAACCAGTCGATACGAGCAGCGCCAAGCTTACCTTCCCCTCCAGCCTGCGGATAAGCCCTCCTTGCATCAAGGCCCCCAGAATACCGCTCCACCCCAGCATCAACCCGGTATAATAGGAGGCGCTTTCAGTTTCAGAAAAGAAACGATGCTGCAATAGCAAGGCAAAACACTGCTCTATATGTGCAAACGCAAATGTATAGCCGAAAAATAACAGCAACAACAATCCAAGCGGTTTATGTTGTAATACGGATCGTAATCCGCCAAAACCCACACCGAACAAAGCATAGGAGCGCTTTGATACACGTTTCTCGGGCGGCAGACTCTCGCGCAGGCGGACGAAGGCTAGCAAAGTGTTTAGACCACAAATTGAAGCGGCTACGAAACCAGGAGCAGAAAGCCCGCCATAAGCAGACGAAAGTCCTCCAATTGGAGGACCCAGAATAAATCCAAGTCCAAACGCGGCGCCTATCATCCCCATTCCCGAGGCTCGTTTCTCGGGCGGTGTGATATCCCCAATATAAGCTTGAGCGGCCGAGATATTGGCGGCAAAAATTCCTGCGAAAATCCGCGATAACAGAATCAACCAATAACTCTGAGCCAACCCAAACAACAGGTAGGAACATGTGGACCCAACGAGCGACATCAAAAGAATTGGCCGCCGGCCAAAACGATCGGATAGTGAGCCCCAAAATGGGGCAAAGAAAAATTGAGCTATCGAATAGGCCGCTCCAAGAATAGCGAGCTCTCCCGGGGTTGCCCCAAAATGCCTTCCGTAGACGCTAATAAGCGGGATTACAATGCCAAATCCGACCAGATCAAGAAAAACGGTGGTAAAGATAATAAAAAGCGGTGTTCGTGTATTCACGGGGAGAGCATTTATGCCAGATGCCAGTCAAAACCCTAGACCGCGCTGTCTGGTACTTGTAACTACGACAAGTATAACTACGAGCTTCCCAAACAGGCAATCTCTGTCATGTATTCGCACTCGTCCCAACGGCTGGTTCAAGACTCCCAGAAGGGCTTCGATACATTTCCCGCAAGGGCTTCGATTCCAAAACACTTAATGGTAGGGGTCAAAGCATAAGTATCTTCCCCCTGGCAAGCAACCACCGCATGCTTCACGGGTAGCAGCTCCTGAAGCTTCAACATGCCCCCAATATCCTCGCGGCGTGGAGCGCGGGAGCTCTTGATTTCGACCGCAATTATAGTTTTTCCCAAATGCAACAACAAATCCACCTCATATCCATCCGATGTGCGAAAAAAGAATGCCTCGCTCGAATCCTTCCGCAGGTTAGCACCTCTCACGATTTGGTCAATTACATACCCCTCAAAACTATCACGCCGCTGGGGACTAGTAATGAGCGCCTCCTCATCTAACACCTTCGCAAAATAGTGAAAAAGCCCGGTATCGCGGAAGTAAAGCTTGGGAGCCTTTACCAGGCGCTTCTTAAGATTAGGATGGTAAGGCGGCAGACGAAAAATCTGAAAGGTATTTTCCAGAACTCCAAGATAACGATCGACAGTATGAGGAGAAATTCCCAGCGATGCGGCAAGCTTACTTACATTCAAAAGCTGGCCGTGAAAGTGAGAGATCATGGTCCACAATTTCCTGAAAGTTCTAGGGTCCAAATGACCCCCAGGCCGTGCAGATCCCGCTCAATGAGAGTGCGGGTATAAAATTCAAACCACTCGAAATTCAAACGATCGCCGGGCCCCTTCAGCAACGCCTCCGGGAATCCCCCCTCGAGCCAGTGAGTAGCAAAGTCGAATGTTCCCTGCACTTCAGAAAGAAGCAACGGGCCAAGATCGAGAAAGGCAAGTCTTCCGCTAAGAGACTCACTAATGCTCCTAACCAACTCATAACTGGCGCTACCAAGCAAAACGAATTGGCCGGCCTTGTGCCTATTTCTATCCACAATGCTTCTAAGCACCGGGAAGAGTTCAGGTAACCGCTGAGCTTCGTCGAGAATAATGGGCTGTTTCCTGGTGCTCAGAAAAAGCTCGATGTCGTTTGAAACCTTGCTAAAGTCCGAAGGAAGTTCGAGGTCGAGATATTCCAATCCCGAAAAGACCTCTCTTGCCAGTGTAGTCTTTCCGACTTGCCTTGGACCAACCACTGCCAAGATCGGATAGTTGGCGAAAAGCTCTCTTGCTCCCCGTAACTATGCGTCACGTTTGATAAATTTCATATATTTGCAATATTGCACAGCGGGCGCAAATTTGCAATTTAGATCTGCCACCAACTAACATGCTTGCATTTTGACTGGCGGCGAGAAGTCCGGCCCAGCCGTCTCCGTCAAAAAACTCATAGTTTTTGATTGCATCCAATTTTCATGCTAGGAGTCGCCACATCACAAATGGAGAAACATTTTACCTACTCCTCCGGGCTATCCTTCGCAATTTCCCCCTCCATAGCGCGTATTGTTGGTCTACTTGGAGTCCCTCTCTTGGTCACCTCCCCCGAGCAGGCATGGCAGCACCTCATGGCATTTCGAAATGAGCGCCGGCTACACCGCCGCACGTGCGATGCCAGCGGACAAGAAATGCTGAGCGCCTATCCGCAGTCGACTCCTTTTCCCGTGTATAAGAACGATATTTGGTGGGGGGACTCATGGAACCCGCTTCGCTATGGCCGTCCGATTGATTTTGGACGCCCGTTCTTTCCTCAACTTGCTGAGCTGCAAAAAGTTGTTCCGCGCGAAGGAACTTCCATTTTTAATTCAGAAAATTGCGAATACAACGGCCACATCAGAGAGTCGAAGAACTGCTATATGAACTCTCTTGTGTTTCGCTGCGAGGATACTCACTACAGCTATTGGATGGTGAATGATAAAGACGCAGTGGATTGCTTAATGGTGAATGAAAGCTCCCTTTGTTATGAGTGCCTAGATTGCGATCACATCTACGAAGCAGTTGGGCTTCAAGAATGCAACAATTGTCATCACTGCTATTTTTCCTACCAATTGCGCGGATGCGCTCATTGCATAGGCTGCTCAAACCTCAGTAACGCCTCGTACTGTGTTGAGAACAGGCAGGTAACCAAGGAGGAATATCAGCGAGTCCTGGCTACTGTCCTCACTGGCAGGCGCAGCGACTTGCATAAGGGTTGGCTGTTGTTTAACAGCGCTTACCAGGCCGGGGAACATCGCGCCACCCGCAATATTAATTGCGAAAATATCGTTGGGGATCACCTCTTTAATAGCAAGAATTGTGAAATGGCATTCGATGGTCACGGTGGCGAAGATATGTACCACACTATCTCGTTTGGGGATTCAAAAGATGTGGTTCTTTCCTATTCTGCAGGATGGCCACGCTGTGAGTTGGTCTACTTCTCGGCAGTCACTCGAGCGTCGACTGACATTGCGTTTTGCTACTATACTTTCTTTTCTTCGGGCCTGCGATACTGTGATAGCTCCATGCAATCACATGATTGTTTCGGATGTATTGGTTTGCGGCACTCCAGAAATTGCATACTCAATAGCGCTTACACCACGCACGAATATCAGCAGCTTTCGAAGCGTCTGATCGAACACATGAAGGATACCGGCGAATGGGGACATTTCTTTCCTCCTTACCTGTCTACATTTAGTTATCACGACTCCGCCGCCCAAGACTACTTTCCGCTCTGCGAGACAGAAGCCATAAAAGCAGGATTTCGATGGCAAGATGAGGTTTCGCCCGCTCAGACTCCCGTGACGACAATGGCGCCTGATAATCGAGAGGATATTGCCATTCAATCAAGCGCTCTTGTCTATTCATGCAGCAGGACCAAGCGACCATATAAGGTGACTAACACCGAGTTAGGATTCTACAAGACGATGAACTTACCTCCTCCGGACCTCAGCCCTGATGAACGTCATCGGGCCAGACTTGTGCGAAGAAATCCTTATCTCCTATGGGGACGCGCCTGTGCTCGAAGCGGTCGGATGATATATTCCAGCTTCGCTCCTCACAAACCGGAAACGGTAGTCAGCGACGAGGAATTTCGGCGTCATGTGTGGGGTTAGCTCGCGCGATGGCGGTGCTTACTTGCCACATAGGTATATACGGCGGGAACTACAAAGAGAGTAAAGCAGGTGCCAATAATCATTCCGGTTACTAGAACAGCTCCAATGCTATTGCGAGCGCCCGCTCCTGCTCCTGTCGCAATGACTAATGGAAAATGCCCGACTACCGTGGCTACGGTGGTCATAAGCACAGGACGCAGTCGAGTTGAGGCAGCTTCGATTACCGCTTCTAACCTTTCTTTACCTTGCTCCTGCAAATGGTTGGCAAACTCTACAATCAGGATACCATTTTTTGAAACCAGGCCTACCAAAGTCACGAGCCCCACTTGCGAGTAAATATTGAGAGTCGTCGCATCGAGAAACACAAACGCCATGGCCCCTGCCAACGCAAGAGGCACTGAACCAAAAAGAATAATGAGCGGATCGCGAAAACTTTCAAACTGAGCTGCCAATACCAAAAAGATAACAATGAGGGCTAATACAAGCGTAGTTAAAAAAGAATTTTGCTCCTTGCGCAGTTGGCGCGATTCACCGGCGTAATCAATCGAATAGTCCTTGGGCAATATCTCTTGGGCTTTACGCTCTAACACCTGCAAGGCTTGATCAATACTAACTCCAGGCGCGGGAGCGCCCTGTATTTTGGCGGCGTTGAGCTGCTGAAACCGATTGAGCTGCCGCGGCTGAACGGAACTATCCATACTCGCAAATGTCGAGAGCGGCACTAATTCACCCTTCGGGCCGGTCACATGCAAGTCAAGTATTTGTTCAGGATAAAGTCTATCGATTCGCTTCACTTGTGGAATCACTTTGTAGCTTCGCCCTTGAATATTGAATCGATTGACATAGTTCCCCCCGGTAAACACCGACAGATCCTGTCCCACTTGTTCAAGGCTAAGTCCAAGCGATGCGACTTTATCTCTATCCAGAACAATCTCGGCTTGAGGCACATCAAATTTAAGGTCAGTATCGGCAAACATGTACATGCCGCTCTGAAAGGCTTCTTGAACCAAAGTCTGCGCAAATTCGACTATTTGAGCGTGTT
>CAZPBV010000048.1:776-6788 GCA_964584675.1 uncultured Bdellovibrionales bacterium | reverse complement strand
AGAAATGACCATTTCAACAGGAAAATCGCTGCCGCCGGGTAGAGGCGGAGGTGATGTTAGAATCACCCGAATTCCAGGAATCTCCGATACCTTGGGCCAGGCCTCCTGCTCGATCTCCATGACCGTGCGTGACCGCTCACTCCATGGCTTAACCAACATACCGGAAAAGCCAAAATTTCTTCCTGTCAGCTGAAAAGTACGAGAATGCTCTGGAAAACTTTCATAAACTTTATTGACCGCCTGTGTATAAACAGTTGTCTGATCCAAAGAAGACTGCGGTGAAGCTTGAACAATACCAAAGAGCACCCCTTGATCCTCGCGTGGCGCTAGTTCGGCAGTAGAAAATAGGTAAAACGGAAAAACCAAGAACGCAAAGAGGGCAGCGCCCCAAACAATAGCTGATCGAGCACCAAGCGCTCGCGTCAACAGTCTGACGTAAGCGCTCCTAATCTTCTCAAATGTCCCATCTACAATGGTTTTGAGCCGTGTTGGGTGCTCTTCGCGATGAACCAAGCGAGCACACATCATGGGAGAGAGAGTCAGCGCCACTATGCCGGATATAACCACCGCCCCAGCCAAGGTAAAAGCAAACTCTCTAAACAGCGCGCCGGTCAAACCGCCTTGAATGCCAATTGGAGCATAGACTGCCGCAAGAGTAACGGTCATGGCGATGATGGGCCCAAAGAGTTCTCTCGCCCCGCGCATGGCGGCTTCAATCGGGGTAAGCCCTTCACCGACATGCCGTTCAACGTTTTCCAAAACAACTATCGCATCATCGACCACCAAACCAACAGCCAGTACAATGGCGAGCAAGGTGAGGAGATTTACGGTAAAGCCCAGCGCTAACATGATGGTAGTGGCTCCGATGAGAGAAAGCGGAATAGCCACCACTGGAACCAATACCGAGCGAAAGGAACCGATAAATAAGAAAATAACCGCTATTACTATCAGAATGGTCTCTGACAACGTCTTAATAACTTCGTGAATGGCGTCACGAATATACTGGGTCCCATCATAAGGAATGCCTACTTTCATGCCGCTTGGAACCCGGCTCTCAATAGCAGGAATAACTTCCCGAACTCGCTCAATCACCTCCAAAGAATTGGCGTTGGGAAGCACCCACACTCCCATAAAAGTCGCGGCTTGGCCGCTAAAGCGCACGTCTTCGTCATAGTTTTCTGCTCCCAGAACTACGTCCGCCACGTCGCCAAGCCGCACCACCGTATCGCCTTCTCGCTTCACTACGAGTCGGGCAAATTCGTCCCTGGATTTTAGATCAGTATTAGCAACCAAATTGACGGAAATAAGCTCTCCCTTGGTGTTGCCAATGGCCGATAAAAAGTTATTACTGCTGAGGGCGTCACGCACTTGGGTCGGGCTCAAATTTAAGGCGGCAAGCCTGTCAGGTTTGAGCCAAATACGCATCGCCAAAACCCTGGCACCAAGAATATCTGCCTTCTGAACCCCTGGAACGGCAGAAAGCTGCGGTTGCACGATACGTGTCAGGTAATCGGTAATTTGGTTCGCCGCTAGTTCTTCCGAGTAAAAGCTCAAGTACATAGAGGCAAAGCGATTGTCAGCGCTTTCAACCTCAATTATCGGCGCCTCTGCTTCTGGCGGCAGATCGTTTCGAACTTGCGCCACTTTCGATTGAACCTGAGTGAGGGCGGCATTAACGTCAAAATTGAGCCGCAAATGAGCCGTTATTGTGCTCACTCCCTGCTCGCTCTGCGACTCCAGGTAATCAATACCGTCGGCGCTGGCGATAACCCGTTCAAGCGGCGTGGTAACAAACCCCCTCACCAAGTCGGCATTCGCTCCCACATAAGCGGTGCGCACAATAACCTTTGCCAAGTCACTTTGAGGGTACTGGCGAACGTTAAGAGAACGAATAGACTCTATCCCGGCGACAAGGACCAGAAGATTAATACAGACCGCGAGGACTGGTCGCTTAACGAACAGATCGGTAAACTTCATGCAAATGCCCTACGATTTAGGTGTCCTCCGGCTGAGGATCTGGATTATTTGGAGGGGCAAAATTGTTATTCACCATAACCGGCATGCCGGGATTCAGCTTGAATCCGCCGGAAGTCACAATCTCATCGCCGACCTTGAGTCCTGAAAGGATAGCTATTTGATTTCCTTTGCGAGCCCCGACCGTCACTACCTGCTGGCGCACCCCTCGGTAGGCTGCCTTATCAGGGCCCTCCATGTTGTCAATAACATAGACGGTATCGCCATAAGGAGCGTAGTTAATGCTAGAAGTGGGTACTGCAATAACTTGCCGCCCTGACGGAAGGATGAGACTCACTTCAACAAACATGCCGGGCCTGAGAAGCATCCGATCGTTAGCAATGGTCGCTTGCACTTTAAAGTTTCTAGTTGATGGATCAATCTGAGGATCAATGGCTGAAACCGCACCCGCAAAAACTTCCAGCGTTAAAGAATCAACTCGCAGCTCAACCTTTTGTCCCACCGCGACCTGACTTACTACACGCTGTGGCAAAGTAAAGTTCACATAAAGCGGGTCAAGCGAATGCAACGGAACAACGGCGCTACCGGCGGAAACGTACTGTCCAACATTTACCATTCGAATTCCAGCAATACCCGCAAAAGGAGCGACAATACGCTTACGAACAATGGTAGCTTGAAGAGAAGCGACTTCCGCTTGAGCAGAGCGCAGCTCAGCTTCGGCACTATCAAGATCCGCCTTGGAGGTAGCGTTGGTAGCTTTGAGACTAAGAAGCCGATTTTGGGTAAGCTTGGCCAGGTCCGCCCTCGCCTTAGCTCCGTCCAGACTTGCTTGCTCGACAGATGTATCGAGCTCTACCAAACAATCTCCAGCGTTGACTGGAGAACCCGATTCAAAGTTAATCTTTACTACTTCACCCGATTCCTCCGCGCTCAGCGTTGTGCCACGAACGGAAGAAAGGGAACCCACAGCTGAAATAGTATCAGACCAATATTCTTCCGTTACTACGAGCGATGTAACCGCTGATGGGGGCTGCTGATGAGAGGACTGGGCCGCTATGGCGCTCGAAATTTTAATATATTTAACAACCCCGAATACAGCCGCGATTGAGGCGACAATCAAAGTTGCAATAACAACTTGCCGATTTTTCATAAGGGCTTAAGTGTACTCTGTTCCTTGTTCTTGTTCAAACTATAGGAACTATCCCCATTCGCCCAAGAAGCCCTTCCAGTGCTAGAATTCTGTGAGTTTTCACGACCACTCCTTCTTCTTTGAGCTGGGCTAGCGAACGATCATATTCTTGCACCACAAAATGAGGATCATACCCAAATCCTCCATGACCTCGCCCTTCTGTCGTAACCCCTCCTTCGAGAACACCATGAGACTCCCAGTGTCGGCCGTCGGGCATCAGAAGGACAACATAACTTACATATCTGGCCTGAGCGTCCCTGCTATTGCCTGTCGTTGCAGAACAAGAAAGAGCCGCGACCAATTTTCTATTGTTATCATCATCGCTCGCACCAGCCCCCGCGTAGCGGGCAGAATACAGTCCGGGGGCGCCGTCAAGGATATCCACCTCAAGCCCTGAATCGTCACCCAGGCTTGGCACGCCTGACCACGCTAGATATGCCCGCGCTTTCAGACTGGCGTTTTCCAAGTAGGTTCCGCCCACTTCATCCACCCGCGGAGGCGCTCCGAGCTGCCTTTTTTCCCCAATATCGCGGGCAGACCAGACCTTAATCCCATAGGGAGCAAACACACGACTAACCTCTTGCGCTTTCCCCATATTGCCGGAGGCAAAGACAAGTTCTGAAATAGGAGGTAATGTGGTTTGCATGCCCGCTAATTTAATTGAAGAATAGAGCTAAATCAAAGGTAGCCTCAATGACCCCATCTGGCCGTTACCCAAAACTTCGCTGGCCAATTGACCTGCGCATCGAGAACGTCAGTTCCCAGGAAGTACTGATTATTTCTTGCCCACTTGGTATTTCTCCGCAACCAGTAGCGTTAGTGGCCGCGGTGGCGCCAATTGTGGCCTGCTTTGAAGGAAATTTATCCGTTGAAGAAATAGTCGATCGTTTCAAACCATACGGCATTCAGCGCGCTTTGGTGGATCAGCTGATTGGCATTCTGGAGGATAACTTTTTCCTTTCCAGTCCGCGTTTTTTTGAAGCTCAGAAGACCATGAAAGAAGCCTTTTCCGCGCAGTCCGTTCGCCCGGCCGCGTTAGCAGGACTAAGCTATCAGAACGATCCTGCCAAGCTATCGCAGGAAATTGATAAGTATTTACAAAGCGGCCAGGAAATTCTCGCTTCGGGTGTCACTCCTATTTCAGGTGGCACATTGGTGGGGCTCGTGTCTCCCCATATTGACTACCGCCGAGGCCATCTTGGCTATGGTATCACCTATAGCGCCTTGCGCGGACAGACCCATGACCTCTATGTGCTGATTGGAACATCCCACCAGTATAGCCCCCACATGTTTCATCTTACCGCCAAGGACTTTCAGAGTCCCCTTGGAACCCTTCCATGCGATACAACATTTGTTTCAAAGTTAGCGGGGCTCTACGGAATTGATCGGTCATTTGCCGATGAATTCCTGCATCGCCGTGAGCATTCTCTTGAGCTACAAGTTCCATTTCTTCAACGCACCCTGGGTAATCCAAAAATAGTTCCCATATTGGTTGGTAGTTTCCATCGATTGCTTCAAAAGGGAACCGATCCCCGGCATATTGACGAATATGAGAGCTTTGTCGCAAGCCTCACTGAGTGCCTGCGTGAGCGTATTCAATGGGAGGAAAAAATATGCTTTATCGCGGGCGTCGATATGGCTCATGTGGGACGATCTTTCGGAGATGAGGGCAACCTAACTCCCGAGTTCATGCAAGAAGTGGCCGAAAGAGATCGATTATACCTTGATGCCATTGAGCGGCAGAACAAACAGGGGCTTCTCAGTCATATTGCAGAAGATGGCGACCGGCGCCGTATATGCGGATTTCCGACCATGTACTCAATTCTCGATGTACTAGAACGACTTAGGATAAACTACCAGGCAAGGCTTTTTGATTACCGACAGGCCGTTGATTATTCAAGCGATTGCGGGGTCACTTTTGCTGGCATGGGGCTCTATCAACTGTGAGAAGCTTGTAAGGTAGTTTCTCACAGAGAAAATAAACAAATGTTCTTTTCTTTCAGCTAGTTATGCGCGTTTTGCCGCTTTTTCCACAGGCTGGGGATGTTTCTCCTTGAAGCAACACTTCGTTCTTTGCTGATTAGGGGTTAGAAGGTATATGGTGCTCACGGTGGGCGCTATAAATTATTAAGGTGGTGGCGCTATGGAAGAGAAAGAGCAAAATTTCTTTGAAAAGTTCGGCCTCGAAGTGGCAAGCGGGGAAGTTGAAGTAGGTCAAACTTATCCTATTTACGGCATGATCACCAAGGTCATCGACGATTCGCCCGGAAATGTTATCGTCGAATTAAATTTTTCTATTCGCGCCAGCATGGCCATCCCTGACAACGATAAAATCGAAATTCTAAAACAACGAGCGTTCGAACCTGGAATATTCGTATCAACCGTAACGTCTAAAACCGAGGGAATTCAGGTTGATTGCAGCACGGTTGTTTTTGGCCGGCGCCAGCAGTTCAATGCGTAATACACTCTCTGTTTGATAAATTACCGGTCCCCGAGTTATAGTCGTTCCCTTAGAAGGGAATTATTTAACTTGTAATGGCAAGCGGTTCGAAATCTTCTTCCGAGCAGGTTGGCGTGTCTTCTGATGCGGCCAAGTTGACGGGGCTTCACACTTCCGGGTCCGATGGTTCGCCTCATGCGGAGTCCAACGCCATCGCGGCCACAACTACCTCATCCCAACCAGAAAATCCCGGTAAGCCAAAGAACGATGAAAATGAGGTGCGCTCATTTTTTAAGACCTTGGCTATTTTCCTAGTGATTGCGTATTTGTTGCGGGCTTCGGTGGTAGAAGCATTCAAGATTCCCTCCGGCTCGATGAAGCCGACTCTGCAAATTGGCGACCACATTTT
>CAZPBV010000048.1:0-766 GCA_964584675.1 uncultured Bdellovibrionales bacterium | reverse complement strand
CACATTTTGGTTAGTAAGCTATCATATGGCATACGCCTGCCGTTCATGAGCGGGTTTGCCTTACGCTATGGAGAGCCAAAACGGGGTGATATCGTGGTATTCACTCGCCCTGATGATCCCAAAACTCCCGAGGATGATAGCGCCATCAACATTATCAAACGAGTGGTCGGATTGCCCGGAGATACTGTCGAGGTGCGAGAGACCAAGGTATATATCAACAACCATCTATATGGCGAACCGTACGCCCGATGGGACCAGGGAGGGCTGCACGACGGAAATTTTGGCCCTGAAAAGGTTCCGCCGGGACACATTTTTTTAATGGGAGATAACCGCGATCATTCCCGTGATTCGCGTTTTTGGTCGGAGCCTTTTCTAGATGTCGAAAGGGTTAAAGGTCGCGCTTTGGTCGTCTACTGGACCTGGGACGCGCAATGGTGGGAACGCATAGGTAAGGTCATTAAATAGGTTCATGCCCTTTTTTTGCCTTCCTGAAGCAATTGTCCTTAAGGCACACGGAAAAGACTCCCAACGCTATTTAAATGCGCGCTTAACAAACGACATAAAATCCCTCAAAGTAGGAGAGTGTTGTTTCGCGGCCGCCCTCACTCCTCAGGGCCGCACCCAGGGTTTTTTTAGAGTATTAGCGCTCCAACCTCTTACCTACAGCCTCATAGCTGATGGAGGGGAGCGAACTTCCATAGTAAGCGCCTTTAAGCAATACATTGTTGCCGATCGAGTATCGGTGGAAGATCTCAGCGACTCCCTT
>CAZPBV010000047.1:4511-13889 GCA_964584675.1 uncultured Bdellovibrionales bacterium | reverse complement strand
TGGCGGGCGAAGTAATCATCGATACCGTTGTCGAGGCGCTCGGTCAGATGCCGCATACCGCAGCAATTAGGTTCCCAACTATGGACAACTCTCCTCGCCTCAATTTCCCCGAAAGTATCGATAGTTCTGGCAATAATCCCTTGCCGCGCTGGTGGATCAATATGGCATATCTTGGCGCGCCGGGGGAACGGATTGTTCCTGATGAGATCCCCGAGCTCGAGATTCCCGTGAATGTCATGGATCCTGTTGCCGAGCAAATCAAACAGCTTTCAGCTCGTGCGCGGCACGGATTTGTGCGCGAAGGGCAGGGGGTGGCGTGTATTTTAGTGCCGCGACCGAAACCTGAATTTGGAGGGCTGTCCAACCCACAAGTGGATTCATTGACGAATATCGCTGTTGCGCAGTGGAAAAGGGATTTTCCACATCGCCGTATTACCGTGTTCAAGAGCACCAATAAACAATACGAGTGGAACACCATTGAGCCAATCCGCTCGGATATGACCGTAGAAGTAGGTGAACCGGTCGATCTGATGCACCTATTTGTTTTTTTTGATGCTCCCGGAGAGAAGGATACCGAGTATTCTGATGATCCGTCCGTTATTGCAGAAGATCCATCAAAATATTTTGCGCCTACAATGGCGCAGAGGGACACAGAGTCGTATCGTTGGCGGGAGGATCTATTTAATTCTGACGAATTGTATCGGGCTCGTATGGGCCGTTTTGGGAAAAGTGGACAAGGGATGCGCACCTTTGCCATTTTTTCTCCAGAAAATTCTCGCGGGGAGTGGAGTTACTTCGACACGCTTGCTGATGTGTGTGAGCGAACAGCGCTCATGTTGTTTGATTCTCGACATCCCGAATATCAAAGGACTTATGATATAGAGGGCAATCCCATCCGTCCAATTGAGGCACTTCAGGGATGTGACGCAAAGGTCATCTTTGACACCTACTTGATGCGGGAGAGTGACCCCTATGATCACGAGATGGCAGGGGTAGGCCTTAGAAGGCACGGCCCTGGAGAAGCTAAAGAAAATTTAGGCGTGCCAGTTTTTGGTTTCATCTTACGTATGCCAATTATCAATGGTGCTTACATAGGGGCGGGCTTTTGGGCACCTGCTGACTATAACCAGCCTGATCTTTCGGAGATAAGACGTAGACTGCAAACAGTCCCCGAAGGGATCGATACTAACTATAATCTCCAGTATTCTTGTCCCAAAAAAGTAGAGTGGATTGTGGTCAACGGCCATGTGATCCCTGTTCGGGCAGGGCGGGACGATAGCTCCGGTAAACCAATCGATCAGATGCTTTACCAGGAAGATGGTTTTGGTCTAGGAGTTTGGATGGGACAGCAGACTGTGGGAGGACTCCGCCTTGGTATTCAGGAGCACGATTCTGCTGAAACGATTGATGGTGAAGTGTCGTTCTTCCGACACCTTAATGATGGCAACAATTGGTTTGGACTCATCTTCGATTTATACCCAAACTATCAACTTGCCAGCCTTGATGTGGTCTCCAATCCTCGGGATGAGTACCGTGATCCAGATTACTTTAATCAGAGAACCCAGTTTTGGACCTCTATTCGAGATCCACAGTGGCGTGAAAAATTTGAGAACATGGAGTCTCAGGAGCGTCATCGATTCTTTCGGTGGTGGCGTTATTGGTATGCGCCCAAGCTCTTGGAACCGCGCACCGATGCTGAACGAATGCGTCACCAGTTCATGGCGGCGGGTATTAAGAACATTCAGGGCAAGATAGATAAACACGGAAGATTATTTGCCGTTATTGATGATCCGGGTGTGCCTCAGCCACTCAATGAGTTGAGTGGGGCCCCGTATCCCAATTCGTCACAGTTTCAGGACGGAAATCGGCGTATGTCATTTTGTGAAGGGGACTGTCTGTTGCAACATTATATTTCACATCGTGAAATGCAGGGCTGGCGAGTAGTTGCATTGAAGCGAGTACAACATTTTAGGCCACAGGGTTTTGTAGGAACGAGCGAAGATTGTGCTTCTATTGACACTCAGGTGATGGTTTTGTTTGAACCGACTGAGCGCCTTGCCGAATTTCAAGCGCAGTATCAGGATGAGGAGTCCTATTGGTACCGCTTTTTAATGGATCCGCCAGAAGTTAGAGAGGCGAATGTTCGTCATGCGACTTTTTTAACACCGGACGACTTTCTATGTTCGCCGCTCGTTGAAGACGTCCCGGAGACTTGGCATCATCCTATTTTGGATTCACCCGATTGTGAATTGCTCCTCAATATGCGGCGGCGTATGGGGTATCCGGACATTGATCTTCACGAGAGGCCCTTTCTTGTGTTGGCTCGGAATCAAGTTGAGTAGTTGTTCAGGTGTGGAAATTGAGAAGATGGGGGTAGAATTGAGGACCATCAGAGAAGAAAGGGGGAAATCATGACCGGTACTAATGCAGTTACAGAGCCAACAATAGAGCAAGATTTGACAGCTTCACCTGCCCAGGCCAGGATAGGGCCTGTTTCGAGTACTTCAATTGAGCAGATCCAGCACTTACGCTCCACTCCGAGCTATACGAGCAACGGGACCACAGACAGATCTACGGTTGAGCAATCGTTGGCAGAGTCCATGCGTCTTTTTGAAGCATCCGAATATTGGCAAAGAACGTCGCCTAGCACCCGCGCCGATATACAACAAATTATTGCTTATGCCATGTCACATTGCGGTTCGGATGCAAAACAAACGATTGAAGATTTGCGTACGGTTTTTGAGTCCGAGGGTGCCGTCCACGCGGCCGGAACCCCTATTGATCGCCACGGGAAAACGATCCTTAGCAATCTTAACCGCCTTGTAACCGCCTCGCAAGCAGCTATTGACCAATATGGCGACCATTGGCGTCCAGCAGGACTCTCCGCCCTCCTTAGTCATTTGGCGCGCAAGGATCAAGTGCTTGACCAGGGGAAGGATACGGGCCGTTGTATGTTGAGTAGTTTGGCGTCCCGTTGCATCGATACGAATCCTGCAGAGTATGCGCGCCAAGCAGTTGACCAATTGGTTGATGGCAGGAGCCAAGTCCATTTTGGTGCTGAGCCGAGAATGTATAAGGGGAAGGAAGTGAACGATTATATATTCTTACGACCAGAATACTTGGAACGATCAAATGGTAATGACGTTGTTGAGGCGGTTCTGCAGATTGCTCATTGTGAGCGTTTTGGTGCTTTTCAGGATGCAACGGATGCCCAGGACGTGACCACAGGGACTAGCGGATTTGTGGTAAGAATCAAAGGTGCCATAGGGCTTCGTCCAAAGGCGGCATTGGGAGTATTTGAGGATTTCTGCGGAGTCGAAGGTGAAGTTGCGACTGGATCTGCGCATGTTGGCGAAGTGGTCAGCATGCGTTTTGACTTGATTGATGCAAACCAGAGCCATGGGCCGTCACATGTGCTGCATGGTATGCAAGTTAAGGATAGAGATAACGAATACGTTTACCTGTATGATCCATTGGGTGTCGATAGTGAGCTTGTTACTCTTACTGGAGGGCTTCTTGAGAAATACAATCCTGCACAAGCTCTTTATAGAATGCGGAAGGAAGTCTTTGAAAGACAACTGAACTTTACTCTACGCCAGACTGAGCAGTCCGAGTATCAGCAGTATCGGGAGGATATTGACGATGCTCAAACCATGTTTATTCCTATCGGGAATAGAAGCGGTAACTTGGCAATGAATATGGTGGAAGAAACTAGTATCATTATGGGTTCTGGTCAGAAAAGGAATCGTGAGCGGTCGGCACGTGACGAGGTGCTTCGAGCCTCGGTAGTACAGGCAAGCAGTCATCCTTATTTGGTTTCCGAGAGGGTAGACAGTAACCAGAGTGATCGCCCCGCCAGAGACCTTGTTGTTGCAGCAAGGCTGCGTGATGATAAGTGTTAGTGATAAGTCCTCAATTTGCCTTGATTGTTAGGTTTCTTTTAGTTCCGTGTTTTTTGTGCCTTAAGCGCGAAGAATGCGCGTCCTCATAACCAATGAATATACTCAACTTTTCTCTGTATTCAGTGGTGAGCTGGCTGAGTCGGTACTTTGAGCAGATTGTGCACAAGTTAATGGAGGTTCATTTGACTCTCCGCTTCAAGCAGCGTAAACTTACGCCATTCCGAGACATCTGAATAGGAGGAGTTGGTGCGTCAAATTGGGCCTAGCAAGGGTCGGAGTGTTGTAGTACCCGGAGTGTCCGGTTCTACAGGTGGCACCTCACCTCTCCATGGCGTCGTCTTAGATCCTGCTACCCGAGCGTTCCTGGACGAGGCGCTGGAGCGGGCAACTGGAGGGGGCCTCTCCAGCCAGGTTGAACGGGACGGAAGTGCCACAACTACAGGTCGTGGAGTTAGAAGGGCGGCTCGCCATATTCGCTCAGCAGAACAGGCCATTCGGCTCAGTGGAATTTCCCAAGTTGATCTTAGTTGTTCTTTAGAACGAATGCTTGCGGGGTTTAACTTTCGACCAGACCGGCTATCAGCTCGGCTTGTTTTCCCCAAATCTGGCGTTGGCGGGCCTCGCATTCAAATCCGTGAAGAGCTTGGAATTTCTCAAATGTATACTCGGGGCAGACCTGATAGCGGAGAGCCGTCTTTTTTGGAATCTATTATTAGTCTTGAGAGTCAGGTTGAGATGGACCACTGGCGGGACACTGTCACTCCTACGCAAGCCTTGACTGCTCAGCACGAGTTATGGATGTTTCATAAGCGTGCCTTTGCCCTTTTTGCTTTGGGCGACTATGTCGGTTGTCGAGAAGATGCCGAGCGAGTCATTACAGCCGTGCGTCTCCTCAATGAGCTTGATTTTCCCTTTGAACAACACGTGCCACAATTTGTTGTATCGTTGGCTAAGGCTTGGATGATAAAAGGGCGTGCTCAGCTCTGGCTTCTTGCTTCTCAAGGTGACATATCCGCAGTTGAGTGCGCGGATATGCTGCGGGACGCTACTAGCCAAGTAGTCGGAAATATTCGAGAGTTATTGCCAGGCCCATTTGGTAGGTTTGATGAGCGCAGTCGTACCGAGGCTATTCAACAATTGGAAGGCGATTTGCGCTTTCTTTTGGCCCGATCAGCAACAGATAGGGCGAGTGCTGGTGGCCCCGAAGTATATTCCACGGCCCTTGATATTGAACCAATTATTGATCAGTTTCCCTTTGTTACAGGTGAGATGGGATGCAGGTGGTTGGAACCAGTACTTGGGAAGGCTCGATTGCAGGTGAGAACACCGCTGGGGGTCGCGGAATTCTCGGTCAAGGGGAGCCCGGATGGCGAGAGTTTGTGGGATGGGAGTTTGTTGCGAGGCAGGCTTGGCACGGCCCCGCACACTTGTGAGTCATTATTGGCAGTTGGGGAAGACCCCTATAGTGTATTAGACATGGCGTACCTCGACTATGCGGCCAAAATATTTGCCTTTAGGGCCCGAGTTTTCCGCAAAGGACTTCATTGGCCCGAGGGTGCCATTCATGATGAGAGAGAAGTTCTCCGCATTTTAAGTTTTGCTTTTTCAGGATCTCCAACCGGGAATGTGAGGACAGATTTATTGGATCGGCTTGGTCGGCAAGAGTTGAGGGTAGGAGAACTGGTGGCTCAGTGGTTATTTATTTGTGGTCGACGATGTATGGCCTTGGATGCCCTCGATCGTAGCCTCGCTCGAGCATCGGCTACTGCCCACGTCCGCGCTCAGTGTGGGTTAACAGACTTGACCACTCTTCCCATCCATCTTCGATTGCTGAATTTGCGAGACGATGTGATATCGGCGTTGCGTGGTGGTAGCCTAAGTGAGCGTAATTTTGCCCTGCAATCGGATTTAACTCGCGCAGTTGGGAGTGGCGCATATGAGGCGGCTGCTCGTCTTAGGGAAAGACTTGGGAGCCCTGGCGAAGGCTAATTGGGCACGCACTTTATTCCATTCTTGGGGCTGTCTATCGACACAAGCTGCTTGTAATTGTGTAGTTATATCAGATAATTATGCTATTATCTGTCCTCATCGGCGCAGCCATAAATAACGAAGCTTTTGTTTAACATAGTTTCAAATATTTAGCTTTTTTCTATTTGGTAGCTATGGATACTATGCTAAGAGGGTAGGAGCTCTCTTAGGTATTGTTCCATAGGTTGGAAGAGGTATTTCCTAGGTTTCAGAAGCGGCCATCGTGGGGAGTTTTTCCTAAGGTGAGCTATGTTTTGAGCCTTCTTTACGGGAAGTATACATGCTGGCTAATCAACGTCCTATTGAACAAGCTAAAGAAACAGGGCGAATATCACCCGGCCCATCCCCTGCGCCTGACGTCACACAAGATCATTTAGAGACTGACGGTCTTCCAGTAGGAGATATTGAGGCTATTTCTAGTCCCCCTAACGGAGGGGTAGGGGTTCTGGATGCTCGTCATTTGAATGAAGCCGCTTCGTTCGTGGGCGTCAGTTTGCCCATTGTGGCGAGGGGAGGGTTTTTAGCTCAGAGCGGCGACCCAGTTCTGGGAGATCCTCATGTGTGCCTGGCGAGATCTCTTGGTCTTGATCGCTTTGTAACAGTTCTGAATCGTAATAGCCATGTGCGGATTGGTGCAGGGGCATTGGTTCTTGATGTTGATGGCACTATCTTTCGCGGCACCAATCGTTGGATGCATAATTCACTTGGTGGACGTAACCACCTGGCCTTGGAACTTTTGATTGAGAGAGTGACTGAGAGAAGTGTTTCACTCACCGAGGATCAGTGGAGACATTTTGAGACTGCCATCGGAAAGGGACAAAAGGCCGACGCCGTTACTGTAGTAGGGGTATTGAATGCACTTCCAGCTTCTTTTTTCAGGGTGGACTCAAAAGGAGTGGCGCACCCGGAAGATTTTCTTGAGTGCATGGCAGCCGTAGTAAATACCAAGATCTCTGATTGGGTGGCGGACAAGAGAATTGGTCCGGTTGATAGGGTAGAGGAGCTCATTGATAGGGCATACCGCCAAGGATATGGGCTGTGTGTTTGTACTTGTTCCGATAGGGATACTTTACACCCGCTCTTTAGACAGCATTTTAAGCGACCTGAGCTTAGCGCATGGTTGGACAACGCCGTATGGTCTGCGGTGAAACGTACTGAATCCGGAGATTTTACTGGCGAGTCTGTTCTTGCCGCCTGTCAAGCAATGCGGGTGGCTCCAGAGCGTGTTGTCATGTTTGGAGATGGCATCTCTGATGTTGTTGCCGCGAAGCAGGCAGGAGTGCGGCGAGTAGTCATTCGGCCGGAGCTTGAGGATGCTGATTATGAGCGGGATGGTTTACGTAAAGTAGTGGGGGCGATCGCGGAACAGGCTAATAAAATCAGTCAATTTGGCGACGACTTTCATATAGTAGTGGTATGTTGCTACAACCAGATCGTATTTGATCCTCCCCCTGGGTTCGGAGAAGTCGCATGTTTTGATGTACGGCCCGGGCTTGCTCCACCTCATGAGGTATATCCATCTGATGCGGCTTCTGAAGCAGCGCGCCTTTTTGCTCTTTCGCCCGAGGAATTTAGAAGTTGGGTGAGAGGTCGGCGGTAGAACTAGTCTTCATAGGCGTCCAGTTAGCTATAGGGTTTTTTTTACAGTTGATGTGACAATATTGTGTCTACAATTTGTTGGGGTGTTTGGGACACGTCTATTTCTAGAGCAGATGTCGGTTCTTCAAGTGTTTCAAATTGGCTCTTTAAAAGCACAGGGTTCATATAGTGACCCTTGCGTGACTTGAGACGTTCTGCAATTAACGATGGCTCCCCCCTGAGATATACGAAACATACATCGTCTTTATTCCCGCGGAGAATTTTGCGGTAGGCATGCTTAAGCGCAGAGCATGCGAGAACCAAGCAGCCGTGTTTTTCACGTTCCTGCTCAATCAGACAACGAAGTGTCTGCAGCCACGGTATGCGGTCATCATCGGTCAGCGCTATGCCGGAAGCCATTTTATTTCGATTTTCATCGGAGTGGTAATTGTCTGCATCAAAAAAAGGGCAGCCGAGACGCTCGGAAAGGAGTGTCCCAATAAGAGTCTTGCCGGCTCCGGAAACGCCCATGACGATGAAAACGTGAGGAGCTAAAGAATCGCCCATAAGGCCAAGTATAAAAAATAAGATTGGCGGGCAACTTTATTGCACTCAATTGAATAAATCAAGCACCAGAAAATGCCTCTAACGCGGGCGTGAGTCCTCCGGAATTCGAATCACTGCACGCACAACGTTCGGATCTTCAAGGGCTTCCCTCAAGAGTTCGGCATTGAGTCCTGGAACTTCACGGTTAATAAGAGCATCGAGAACATCTGAGTGATGTTGATGAGCATACTGTATTGCTCGCATAGCGGTGGGCCAGTCTAATTTATTTTCGGCATTGACTGAGCCACACTCAGCAATACCGCGCATTACTTGGTCGTTTCTGCGGCGGTCAAGGGTCTTATCTTGAAATGGAGTAGGATCATGTGGGATGCCAAAAAGAACCACACCGGAAGAGTGGCCGGCAGCCTTAAACCAAGTTTCCTGGGCCCGGGCACTTCCGGTAGCTTCAAAGACAATCCTAAATCCTCCCCATTCGGCATGAGCAGAAGAGTCTCGGATATGAAGGTCGCGAATAGCATAGTGGGGATCATCGTCAGTTCCTCTGCTTTCATGGTAGCGAGCCCCAAGGCTCAAGGCGAGCCGACCCTTTGGCGACTCTTGAGAGACAAGGTCTGTAACGGTGACAGCGAAGGTCTTGTGACCGGGCTTAACCGTTCGAGTACCCTTCGTTTGTCCCCAGTTCTTCCATTCTCTCTGAAAAGCTTGGGTCAGGTACTGAAAAGCAAGCGTCGCCATAAGTCCACTGCAGCCTGCTCCTACTACAAGCACATGCACAGTTTCATCGAGGGGTAAATGTTTCCAACATTTTGTATAGTGAACTTCCAGCATTTCCCGAATCCCCTTAATGACAGCAGACAGTGGCTCGGTGAGGCAGAGCGCCGGGGATGGAGGAAGGCCATCAGGTATCTTTATCAGTTGACTAGGTTGAAGAACCTCGGCACCGACGGCAGAGCCATGTTGGCCAAAAATTCCATGTTCACGCCACTTTGATGAGTCCCCAGACTTGTCTGGATAGCTACCAGCAAGCACCTCGTTACAACCCGCCTCATTGGGAATTCTTACCATCACCGAAGCCAGGTCGCCCTCAGAGAACCCAGATCCTTTTGGCGCTCTCATCACCTGCACCAAAGCTTCATGGCCCGGAATTATATAGCTATATCCCCTAGGCATCTTTCCGTGAGCGCGCTTTAGAAGCCCTAAATCAGTACCACAAGCAAGAACATATACCGGATGAACAAGCACATCGTTTTTGGAGTCAAATCGTGGTAGGGTGTGGTCAACAAGTCCGGCCTCACCCGATCTA
>CAZPBV010000047.1:0-4501 GCA_964584675.1 uncultured Bdellovibrionales bacterium | reverse complement strand
GCACCCTTTAGCACGTGGCTCACTGCTATTCAAGCCCACCATCGAGGAGGTTGAGTCGGAGCTGAAACGCTGATATTCTATTCCCCAGTTGTTTATACCTTTTTGGTGGGAAATTTATGTCCCCTGTATTGTCCGCCGTTCAATTCCTTCAAGCTATTCCCGATCAACTGAGACTTGGGGAGGGGGCTTTATGTTCTTCGAATAGTTTCTATTGTGTCGATATAGAGGCGGGGCGACTATTTCAATTGTTCTTAGACCCAAATCATGCGCGTGAACATTCCTTTGACTCAATGCTTGGGACGGTGGCGTTAACAGAGAGAGGTAGGTTGCTCGTAGCGTTGGAGGGAGGGATCAAATTATTTAGCTTTGATGATGGCAGCGTTGTTGAAGTGGCCCACCCGGAGCAACGCCGGGAAGGATTAGGGATCCGATATAATGACGGCCGCCCGGGTCCGGACGGGCGGTTTTATGTGGGATCCATGTATAAAGATCCTACCGTGCGAGGGCTTAATCCACACGGAGGAAAACTTTGGCGCATTGATACTGATGGCAGTACTACTGAGTTATTGCAGGATTGCGATATTCCGAACGGCATGGCCTGGAAGGTGCATTCTGACAGTGAAGCCACGATGTACCGGGTGGTCAGTTGTGCTCAGCAGCTTCAGGCCTTCGACCATGATTTAAGAACAGGCGATCTATCTAACCGGCGCGTAATTACACAGTTTTCCGACGCCTATCCGGATGGCATGGCGATTGCCCAAGATGGCCGCCTCTTGGTTGCAATGTTTAATGGGAGTAGGGTTGCGATTGTGGATCCGACAAGCGGAAAAGAGACTGATCGCATCTCTCTTCCGGCCCCTCAGGTGACGTCGGTTGCCCTGTGCCATTCGATTGCCTATGTTACGACAGCAACCGAAGGTTACGATGATGCCAAGCGCCAACTTCATCCGAGGCACGGCAGGGTTTTTAAAGTAGATGTGGCAACTTTAGGTCTAGTAGGAACCGCCCCATATAAGTTCGATGATAGATACTTTTAATTCAATACCTAAGTTAGTGGTCTTAATCGGTTGAAATTACATAAAATATGAGGCCGTGGTGTCTGTGCCCGAGCCGTCGACCATTACCAAGGTTAGAATTTAGGCTCCTTGTGTTAGTAGATTCCGCATAACCTCTGATAAGGGCAGTGTCACCGACTTGCACCGGCAATGAGGGGTTATTAAATGTCGTCTCGCGATGGTTCAGCGGCTGTTTCGAATGTTGATCAACAACTAGACGAGATTACGGCTGGACAGTCGACTAGTCAGCCAAGAGATGCGGCTGATCAGAATCGAGATCGTCTTCGACAAGAGGCTCGAACCGCTACTCTTGAAACTCGACCTTTCTGTGGGCGCCATATTTCCGCGTCCCTTGTGGAAGGGTTGTCTGGCGCTCAGGTAGCAAAACTTGAGAATCTGTTGTGCCCCGACCATCTCGGCAACATTTTAAGCGCAATTGATCAGGTAGGTAATCGTCGAGGGACCAAGGAAGCCCAGCACGAAGCGGCTCAATTTCTAAGGGAGACCTTCCTTGAACTAAGAGCTTTTTCACCTCAGGCATTGTCGATTTTTCGAGAAGTGGCTCGGGCGGAAAATAGTCGCGATCCCCTTTTTGAACTCGCGCATAGAAACAATAATTTAAAAAATAACGATCCTCTGGGACCAGAACTGGTAGCCATTTTTCCAGGTGCCGAACCTGTGTTGCGGGCAATGGAACTTCGCCGTTCGCTTGATGGTGAAGAGAATAAATTTGACGGCTTTCTCAAATTCTTGGTGGCCTTTGGAAACACCGATTTAAGAACACTGTCGGAGGTGTTTCATAATATTTATGGAGAAACTCCATTTAGATATATTGAAAAGAGCTGTCGAAATCATCCCAAAGGTAACCTAGCTGCGCAGGTGGCGGCGCTTGATGTCATCGAACAAGGTCAATTTGCCGAGTTGCACCCGGAGTTGTGTCAAGCTCTTGCGCTCGCCGAACAAGAACAGATTGTCGCTGATGTTCCTCGCATGCGATCGGCCGCCATGTCGATAGGGGTACGTGATCCTCAGTGTATGCAGAGGGGAGTGGATGACATTGTGGAAATACTGAGCCGTAGCACTCCAAGTCAGCGGAGCGCACGAATACAGGCGTATGCCGCTCAGTATCCTGGAGAGCGTCAATTTCTGGGGCATATTGCTCGGGCGGGGGACGATGTTGCTCGGACCTTGCTTGCGTGTTTTAGCGAGGGGCAATCCTATCTGCGGGCACTTGACCTGGCGAGCCATATTGATCAGTCGCTTGTCATTGAAAGGGACCCGGATCCGGTTGGCTCGGCCCTGACTTATTTACAGAGTTTTGGAGAGGAGGATGTTCTTGAAATTCTTAGGGCCTTTCAAGATAGCCGCGGAGTTTCTCTTATTGAGTACTTAGATATCAAAGTAGTTCAGTGCAAGATCCCTTCTCATGATTCTCGGTATCACCTATTTGCCTCCTTGGGAGGCCGTCTCACTGAGCAGAAAAGAAGGGAGCTTACTAGTCCCGAGTCTCAGTTGGCGCTTCTTCGTTCACTGAACTCCGACGTTGTATGGTCAAATCGGCCCGCATTGGAACGAGAGATTGTAAAGAAAGGTGACATATTCAGTATTGCCGTCGCGCGGTTGCAGGGGGCCGCGGAGAGTCCTCTTACTGAAGTTGAATACAAGCGATTGAATACATTGGTGCTAGATTCGAATCCCCTCGACCTTCCACTCGAAAAGAGAGTGCAGTGGATGTCTATTGCTCTTCCTCAAGCCTATCAGCCTGAGATGAGTGAGAGGATACTAAGTTTTTTAGCTCTCATTCCGGTCGAGGAGCGGATTGCCCTCCGTCAGGCATTTAATGAACGGTCTCCCAGAACAATTGAAGAGGTATATTCGTCTCTCTTGAGGGACGGTAAGGAACTAACAAGTTTGATTGAGGGCCGTGAGATTGAGCACTTGGCCTATCGTGCTCGTCGGGCTCTGGCTGATCCGGTCGATCCGGTTGGGGCGTGGGGGCGGGAATTTCCCTCGCAGAATCCTGCCGAAATTCCGAGGTTTTTGGAAGTGTATCGGGACCTTTTTAAAGAAGATCTGCCGGATTTGCGTTTTGTCGGTATCGAGGCATCCCAGCGAGCCTTTGAACGGGCGGCGGAACAGTGCCGCACCATGGCGCAGGGACGGGAGAACTATCGTAGAGATCTTGAGCAACAGCACGCCAATAGCTGGAACCCATTTGCGGGAGGAGTGCGCAGGTCGATGCTTGCAATCATGGAGGATTGTAGACAGGAAAAGGTCTACTTAAATTCGAAGGAGCAGGAAGTAAAAGGTGCGCTTGAGGAGTCCCGTAAGTCTCTTGAGCGCGCTCTCTTGATACGCAAGGAAATGCAGCAGTTAGCCGAGAACGGTCAAGAAAAAGCTGCGTTACCGCTTGAATCTCAACTACGTTCAGCTTTGCTTGCATCGTCAGATGCCCTTAAGAACGTGAATTCAAAGATTGAGTTTGGGCGTCTTCGAGAGGGCGATTCTGACATTACAAAGATGATTGATGATGCGATTTCAACCATTGATACCGCAAGAACTGTGGTGGTAGTCGGAGCTACCGCGGTGGTAGTAGTGGGAACAGCAATTGTCCTCACACCGGTTATTGCGGGAAGCGCGGTGGCAGCGGGCGCTACAACCGGTCTCACAGGAGCATTAACGCCCGTTTTTGGTTCTTCAGTGGCAGCCGGGACTTCAATAGTAATCGTTAAAGCAGGAGTGGTTGTAACTGCGGGTGCGGCTGGCGCGGTGGCCGGAATCCCGAATAATCTCATCATCCAGGCAAATGACGAAAGTGTTCAGAGTAGCTCTGAATTTTGGAGACGCTTTGGAAGTAAATTTGCCGAGGATTTAAAAATTTCGAGCATGGCCGCAGGTGGCACTGTCGTTTTTATGGGCTCTAGCTCAGCGATTCTTTCACGATTTGGCCCGGGCGCGAGAGGCCTTTCCTATGTGGGCGGTGGCGCTGCTAGCGGGGGGGCAACTAATGTAGCTAACGCGGGATTGGAAGTTGGCGGCTTGTCCAATGGTCCAAGGCGTTCGGTTTCACAGATAGCAATGGATTTTGGCTGGGACGTCGGCGTTTCCGCTGTAACTGGGGGCATTGGAGGAAAAGCCGCGGGGGCCCGATCGATTCTTGTTGCTCGCAGTTTGGACACCGGGGCGACAACGGGGGTTGGATTGTTCTCGGCGTACCTGCGCGGCAACTGGAACGCCGAAGGGGTGACTCAGGAACTCTCGAAGGCGCTGGTCGGTGCTGCGCAGGCTCATGTTGCTCATCAGGCGCAACAAAAACGGGGTCTGGGGGTATCAGAAGCGCGGGCAATAGCTGATCCGGGGTATGTCCAGCAAGTTGAGGCCTCGCAAGTTCGATTGGCTCAGGCCAAGCGGCAGCTGGACAACACTAGTTGGATGAGTAAGGAGCG
>CAZPBV010000046.1:0-14036 GCA_964584675.1 uncultured Bdellovibrionales bacterium | reverse complement strand
CTGCTTGATCGGTCCTACCGATTGAGAACACCAGAAAGGCCAGAAGCATCCTTTTCCCAACCTTTGGTAAGCTCCGACCATTTTCCATAATTGGTGTTTTCAAAGAGTTACACCCCATGACTACCGACAGGATATCAGTCGATAGGCAAATTTCGTAGTCGAGTTAGATAGTCACGTCTTCTCCTTAACTCTATTTAAATTTGCCCCGATATATCTATGGTAACGGAGGTGTATGGAAGAATTTGATGTATCCGCGCGCGAGGTCACCGGCCGAACCTGGCTCGAACTTATGGAGGGCTCGCTCAACTGGAAAATTATTGGCCCTGACGTCAAAAATCCATATGGCCCGATTCTAAGCTACAGGAATTTGCTCGACTTAGCCAACCGCCCAGAAGCGGTACGTCGTCAATTGTCACTGAAGTGCTTAGTCGACGGGTATGAAATCCTCATGGTCATAAATCTTGTTAACCCCATCCTTTCAACTGACCATCCTTGTCTCACCAAGATGTCGCGTGAGGAGCTTTTTGAGTATATTGAAGACTACGGAATCGAGGATCGCATTCAAGCCGAGATCAAGCGAATCCAAGATGATGTGAGACAACTACTGGCCCGTAAGGACAATGAACCAGAACAAAATTCAAAATCCCCACGAAAGAACAAGAAGTACAAAGGCAAGCCGCTTCCACGAGCCAAAGACAGTCGCTATCGAATTGTTCGAAAGTAGTTCCCGTAAGCGCTTCATCTATACTTGCCGCCAATCAGAATACGGGTATTTTGATTGGCGGCGAGTAAACAAAAAGGCTCATTTCAAACCAAGGTGCTTGCAAATGAGGCGACCTCTTGTGGAACTTTGAAGGAAGTTGATATCCGTAACTCAAGATCTCGCATGATGTTCATATAGGCAATGAAAGCCTCATATGGATCGATCCAATCAGAATCAGCGCATGCCACCGCTACAGGCCTCTTCGTATTCATTAATAAAAAATGGTCAAAAGATAGCAATCTGCGCCATGTTTCCAACAAATCACTATCCTCAAAACTACCTCGTCCCACCGACTCCTTAATTGAACTGCCCACCACAAGAGCCCGTTCAATGGCAGCTTGCTGAATTCGATTGAAAGAAGATAATGGAGCTGCCTTTCTCACGTCCGTTAAGGGCGCAACGCCGAATTGTCTTTCTATAAGAGCATGGAACCGTGAAACCTGATAAGACGTCTCGTCACAACCAACATAGTCGGCAAAAACGTTAAAGTAAGTAGTACTCAGGAAGCCGACCCGCCTCGATTGAACAAGCTGAACCAAAATTTCAATAACCTGAGGGGTGAACAGGGAACACTGTTCATAAAACACCCCCGACATCTCGACCAAAACCATGTGCGATTCGGGCTGATGTGCAATTTGTATCAGTGCCGGCAAATATATCTGGTTTGCCGCATCGTCAAATAACCTTTGGGCGGTGACTTCATCAAAATAAGCTCCTTCATTCCCCGCGTCAAAATACGAAAATCGCCTCAATCTGTATGGTTGATGCAGAACAAGGCCTGTCACTGGCACAGTCATATCAGGCCCCTATACCCTTCAATCAGCTTTTGAGCCGACACGTGCCAGTGGAGCCTTTCCATCTCCTCTCGCGCCATCGCTACCATTTCCTCTCTCAATTCAGGGTAGAGCAGCGCATTAATGATTAAATCGGCCATTTTATCGACATCCCAAAAATCCGCTTTTAAGGCGTGCGACACCACCTCAGACACTCCTGACTGTCGGGAAAGCACCACTGGTGTTTCAAACTTAATTGCTTCAAGCGCAGAAATTCCGAATGGTTCGGAAACAGAAGGCATCACATATACATCAGCCAGAGAAAACATTTCCTCCACCTCCTGTCCCTTGAGGAATCCCGGAAACATAAAATGCCTCTCTAGCCCCAGTTCCTGCACACGATTCACCATGCGTGGCAGAAGATCTCCCGAGCCCGCCATAACAAACATAGAGTCCGGAACGTGCTGCACCACCTTCGCGGCCGTCTCGACAAAATACTCGGGACCCTTCTGGTACGTCACTCGTCCAAGAAATAGCACTAAACGGCCGCCCCACTTCTTAGCACGATGGTACTCACGAATGGCGCGCTCAGGGTAAATACCGTTATGTACAACTGAAATTTTGTCGAGCGGAAGTTGATAATACTTGTGAAGCTGGTTACGGGTGAAATAACTGACTGCTACCACCTGTTGTGCGGCATGCACTCCCCGGCGTTCGATTTCCTCAATACGGCCATCACCCTGCGAACCGCTCCGATCGCACTCCATGCTATGTACATGCACCACCAAAGGTTTAGAGCGGAGGCGCGCCAAAGCAATGCCCGCTGGAAAGGTCATCCAATCATGTGCATGAACAATATCGAAATCTTCATTGGCAAAGGCTCTACAAATACTGTGAGCATAATGTTCCACTTCGCCAAAAATATCCCCGCCATATAGTCCACCTCGGCCACCAGATGGTCCGACAGAATCTACCGCTGGTAAACTACTCAACGCCGATCCAAAGTGAGCTTGGTTCTCTTCTTGAAATTGAGCATTAGACAAATACGGTCTCAGGTGGGATTCGATCCCGCGACGAAAGACTCTCCGAGGTCTTGCACCAAGCCTCCGCGTTTTTTGAGCAAGAACTTGCCGCGAATTCTCCTTGATATTTCCGCGGGCATCTGTAAGTGCCACATGCGGAGCGACCTCATCTCCATAAAGTTGTGGTACAACGAATACAACCTCCACTCCGTGATGCGAGAGCCCGTGAGTAATACCTTCGCAAGCGGTACCTAAACCTCCGCTAATATGAGGGGGATATTCCCACCCCAACATAAGAATACGCATGTGACAGCTGAGACAAAATCAATAGACAATTGTAAAAGGAGGTTATAACTTTAGAAACTCGAAGTCTACCGGAGCCCCAAGAGAACCTCTGTTTGAAAGTTGTTTTTTGATTCATGTAACGAGGTAAATATATGAACGACAGTAAGGACATGCTACTTGCAGGCGACGTTGGTGGAACGAAAATCAGATTAGCTCTATGTTCGGGGACTCGTGAATCACTTGAGTGGACAGCCATCGAAAGATTTGAAAGTCACTCTGTCGCTTCTTTTCCTACTCTTGTTACAAATTTCCTTAAGCAGAACCGCGCGACGGTACGGGCCGCGTGCTTTGGTGTGCCAGGCCCTGTAATTGACGGGTTAGTCAAGGTCACTAATTTGCCGTGGACCCTTGCCGAAGGGGAGCTGCAAAGCGCCCTCGGTATTCCCGCCCTCAAGTTGGTAAATGATCTTGTGGCAACCGCTGCGGCCATCCCTTTTTTTAGTAGCGACCATATTGAGACTATCTATTCAGGCACGCCAACTACCGGCCCTCAAACTGCGGTTGTGTTAGCACCCGGCACTGGACTGGGCCAGGCGTATGTCCATTTTGATGCTAGCGGGTCACATGCTTTCGCATCGGAAGGAGGTCATTCTGATTTTGCTCCCGTTGACGAGCTTACTGCTCAATTGTTTGAATTTCTAAGAAAGAAGTTAGGAAATCGTGTGAGTTTTGAGAGAACCCTGTGCGGTTCCGGCATTGTGAATATTTATGAATTTTTACGAGAGTCTGGCAAAGCCCCAGAAAGTCCAACAATAGCGGCTCGCATGGGAAATGAGGATCCTGCCGCCGTAATATCGCAAGCTTCGCTCAAGGGAGAGGACGGCCTATGTGATATGACATTATCCCTTTTCTGCCGCCTCCTTGGGTCTCAAGCGGGAAATTTAGTGCTGACTCTACTGGCCACAAAAGGAGTCTATCTTGGCGGCGGAATTCCACCCAAGATTCTTCCAAAGCTGAAAGAGGAGCATTTTTTAAGTGGTTATTTGGATAAATGGCCCCTCTCACATGTTGTTGAGCGCACACCCGTGCACGTCATTCTGGACGACCGAGCTGCTGTGTTGGGTGCGGCCCACATAGCTGATTCTTTGAGAAATACGCCATGAGGTACTTAACCGGCGACGGATATCACTTACTTTGCGGGAATTGTGGCTTGCGTTTCTCAATAGCCGCTCGAACTCCTTCAGCAAACTCAGCACTCTTGTAATTTATGCTCTGGCATAAAGCTTCCCGTTCCAATGCGTGGGATAGACTTGCCGCTCCCGCGCGCACACTTTCCAGAACCTGTCGAACAGACTCAGGGCCACATTCGCCTATCTCTGCCGCAATGGCTTGTGCCTCCTTTATAACAGACTCTTGACTGACTACTTTAGAGATTAGCCCAATCCGGGCAGCCTCGGGCGCTTCAACAATGCGCCCAGTCAAGAGCAGTTCCATAGCAGTTCCCACCCCCAAGAGCCGAGGCAAGAAATAGGTCGCTCCCATGCCAGGATGCAAACCAAGCCGGGTAAACGTAAATCCCAATTTAGCCTTTTCAGCCGCAATCCTAATATCACAGGCACTAGCAACACAGAGTCCAGCGCCAATGGCATGCCCATTAATGGCCGCAATCAGTGGAACATTAAGCTTAAGAATACCGAGAAAGGAGCCATAGAATGACAGCATCAATTGCCGGTTCTTCTCTCCCTCTAGGCCGCGCTTTCTATCAAGCATTTCAAGGTCTCCGCCGGCAGAAAAAGCCCTCCCCGCACCCGTCAGAATAATACAGCTAAGACTTGATGAGTCCGGACGTAACCGCTCCACTAAGGCGGTAAATTCACGGGCCATATCTTCGCCCATGGCATTAAGGTTATCAGGATCATTAAGGGTTATCGTGCCTACCCCATCAGCCGATCTTTCAAATTCTACCAATGACATAAATCCTCCAAGCTATTGGCCTTTGGCCATCTTTCATCTATGCTTCGCCTCTGCATGATTCACAATCTGCGGGAATTCCTCAACATTCTTCGACTAGAGCGCCAAATCGTCGAGATCGAGGCCCCGGTTGATCCATACCTGGAAGCAGCGGAAATTCATAGACGGGTTATAGCGGAAGAAGGTCCAGCACTGCTTTTTAAGAAGATTAAGGGCGCTGCATTTCCTCTGGTAACTAATTTATTCGGTTCGGCCCGGCGTATGCAGCTCGCCTTTGGCCCTCGCCCAGAAGAACTGGTTCGAAAGGCCGCGCGCCTTCCTGAAACCCTCATGCCGCCGTCACTTTCAAAACTGTGGTCCCATCGCGCTCTCTTAAGTCAGCTTGCGCGGGTTGGCCTCCGGCGATCGTCAAAAGGAGCGGTGACTGAATACTGTGACTCTCCTCCTCATCTTTTGCGTCTTCCTCTTTTGACAACCTGGGAGAAGGACGGCGGACCTTTCATAACTCTTCCGCTCGTCTACACCGAACATCCCGAAACTAAGGTTCCAAATCTCGGAATGTATCGCATGCAACGCTACGATGACGAAACCACTGGGCTCCACTGCCAAATTGGCAAGGGCGGAGGATTCCATCTAGCTGCGGCTGCTGAGTTGGGCCGAAACTTGCCCGTAAATATCTTTATTGGTGGGCCACCAGCACTCATTCTTTCAGCTATTGCCCCCCTCCCAGAAAATGTTCCCGAAATATTACTGGCCTCTTTGGTCCTGGGACAACGTCTCGCTATGGCACATCCGACCGATTGTCATCTTCCGCTAGCCGCTGAAGCGGAGTTTGTTCTGGTTGGCGAGGTCAACCCGTCTGAGCGAAAACCAGAGGGGCCATTTGGTGATCACTATGGATATTACTCCTTACAACACGACTATCCAGTGTTTCGGTGCAAGCGAATATATCACCGCAAAAACCCCATTTGCACTGCAACCGTCGTGGGAAAGCCGCGCCAGGAAGATTTCTATATTGGAGACTACTTACAAGAGCTTTTGTCTCCCTTATTCCCACTCGTAATGCCGGCAGTCAAAGATTTGTGGTCCTACGGAGAAACAGGCTACCACTCTCTTGCCTGTGCCGTAGTCAAGCAGCGTTACAAGCGTGAGGCCATGGCATCGGCGTTTCGAATTTTGGGTGAAGGCCAGTTATCCCTCACAAAATTCCTCCTCGTTATTGATAAACCACTACAGATTCGAAATTTCAAACTTGTACTTGAACATGTGTTAGAACGGGCCGATTTCCGCACCGATCTGTATGTATTTTCAAATCTCTCAATGGATACGCTTGATTATACAGGACCCCAGGTCAACGAAGGCAGTAAGGGAGTACTCTTGGGAGTTGGAGACCCCATTCGACACCTGCCTTCGGAAATTTCGGGCGAGCCGCCACTTTCCATTCCTAAAATGATTCCTTTTTGTCGAGGTTGTCTTGTGGTAGGTGGTCCTGCCTACAGCGTGGACCCGCGTTTTCCCGAGGCAATTGCAGCCCACGCATCCCTTACAGACTGGCCACTGGTAGTGCTTGTGGATAAACCAGAAGAGGTGGCATCCAGTGTTACTAAATTTTTATGGACAGTTTTTACTCGCTTCGAGCCGGGGGCTGACATTATTGCTTCAAAAAAAACCATTTCTCGTAACCACATTTCATATATAACTCCTATAGTCATTGATGCTCGCATGAAACCATCATATCCAGACGAGCTTGAATGCGATCCAAAAACAAGCTCTCTTGTTTCGCGACGCTGGAAAGAATATTTCCCTTTTGGGATATCTTAGATTGGCTTAAAAAACTTCCGCACCTGGTGCGGGTAAAATCGGTCTAAGCCAATCGCTGTTGCAATAGCTGCAATTGCTGCGGGGTCCCGATATCAATCCAAAATTCATGAGAAAGCTCGAAAGGAAGAATACGCTCCCCTGCCCCTACTGCTTCCATATAGGAATCAATGATAGAGAAGGACTGCTCGGGTGTTTTCATATAGTCGAATATCTTCTGACTTAAAACCTGAATTCCACAGAATGCTTTCCTTATGGGGACTGCTCCGCTGCTGTTTCCCGAGCCCTGGGACGCCCTCTCCCATCCCATGAGTAGCCGCGAACTAGATTCAAATAAGAGATAACTTGATTCTTTGCGCTCCATAACCACTAAAGCACCAAGAGCACCGGCCGAACGCCGCGCATCAATAACATCACGCAGATTCAAATCGCAATACACATCTGCGTTCACAACGAGGAAGTCGTCTTCCCCAGCAAAAAAATTTCTGACGTTCCTCAGTCCCCCACCAGTTCCAAGCAGTACGGGTTCATAGGAGAGATGAACGGTCATCCCAAACTGGCCGCGTGTTTCCACAAATTGCTCTACCTGATTAGCCAAATAGTGGGTGTTAATAACGATGCTATCGACACCGGCCCGCACAACGCTGTCCACCGCATGCTCTAACATGGTCCTACCGCCTGCTTGCATGAGGCATTTAGGAGTATTTTTTGTAAGGTCATTCAGCCGAGTACCGAACCCGGCGGCCAAAATCATTGCTTTCATATGAGTCAAGTTTCACATTGAGTCCGTAATATCATTTCCCGTACACTCATACCATGCCTCGCGACACGTTAATCTGCCACCCCATTGGCACTATACGAACACGTCAGAAAACAAAATTTGACGCACCTTCCCAGCCGCGGGTTGACGACAAGTCTCACCATATCATAGAGCTGTTTCCCAACATGAACCTTGAAACAGCCCTGCACGACCTTTCGGGCTTTGACAGAATTTGGCTGATCTGGTGGTTTCATCGTAACACCTCGTGGCGCCCGAAAGTACTCCCGCCGCGGGGAAAGACAAAGCGTCGCGGCCTGTTTTCAACCCGATCACCACATCGCCCTAATCCCATAGGTATTTCTGCGGTGGAATTGATAGAGATTGACGGACTAAGACTAGTGGTTGGCGCTGTAGACTTAATTGATGGTACTCCCATTTTGGATATCAAACCATACATTCCTGCCTTCGACTCATTTTCGAATTCTGAAACAGGGTGGCTGAACGAATTGGAGGTCAAAACAGAGACAACTAGAAAGTATACTGTAACTATCACTGACGAGGCGCATGAACAAGTTCTATGGCTTGATTCAAAACATAACATTAACTTTTTTCATCGAGCGCTGGAGGTGCTTTCTCAAGATCCGTCCCCCCATCGCACTCGCCGAATTGCGAAAGCACCTCATGGCGGATTCCGCATGGCGTGCGGAGCTTGGCGAATCTTTTTCCACATTAACAAAACCGAAGTTATAGTCACCAACATTGGCCCCGGCTTTCCTCAATCGTATTTGCTAGATCCCCGCTACACCAGAATTCCCGATCGACAGGCACAGATGGAATTCCTTGTGCGATTTCCCGCGAAAACATCAAGGCCGGAATAGCCATAGGATATATCCGGCGCCTTCGGCAGGGCACTATCCATAGCTATCCTATGAAATAGTTCCTCCAACAGGAAACTTATTGCACAAAAATTCGAATAGAAATGTGTCTCACATATTTAGATTGCAAGGGCAAAGATATGAGCTCGCTATCACCCATTTTTTCCTCTCCAGCGAAGGTATCAAGCGCGCCACTTCAACCAACAGTGGCTCAGTTCCGTAACCAAGACGCGGTAAGTAGCCAACTGGCACCCCCTTCCCTTCAGCAACCTTCTCTTATGGCGACTCTGAGCAATATTATTTCCGGTGTCCGGGAACTGGGGCGTTTTGCCAGCGCAGCATCTACGGCGGCTCAGCAGGCTCAGGGGGACCCCCGCTCAATTTTCTCCAAGGCGCAGGAATTTGGAACTTTGGCACAAGCCCTTTTTCAAAACTTTTCGAGAGCACAAGGGGAAAGCTCACAAGCATTCGTGGATGCCTTTGGACAAGCCGCCCAGGGCTATCTTCAGAACTCCATTAAGGACGGGTTGATCGACGAAGCAACAAAGTATTTTGGTTACAATTCAGGATCCCTCGGAGCCACCGACTTTCTTAATGCTGGAATTGATTGGATATCGAGCGGATTCAACAGTGGAGCGTTTAAGAATTCTCTTGATGCTGCAAGCCTTGCAAACCAAGCGGGGGCAGCCCCTGCTGAAGGAGGAGCGGTTACGACCGGACTGGATAGTACAGCTAACACTATCCTTGGAGGTGTCGGGGCTGCGTACTCTGCCTACAACCTTTTTAAGAATTGGGGGAATGGCGATATTGTCGGAGGCCTCGTTAATGGGGCATCAAGCGGTGCCTTCATTGGATCTATTGTCCCCGGAGTCGGCACAGCCATTGGAGGAGTGGTTGGCGGACTTATCGGCGCCGTCTCAAGTCTCTTTCGAAAGAGCGGCAAACATGAAGATCAGAAGGATCGTGACAAAGTACGAGCAGCCCTCATTGAGCACGGGATGCTTCCGAACGACTACTGCCTAACCTTGGCCAATGGAAGTAAGTATGACATAGGCAAAGATGGGGGGTACCGGCTAATCAATACGGACGGCGGCACTCGTCACGCCTACGACGTTGACTTTAGTAACCCGCTTGCCGGCCGTTTGGTCGGCATGGCACAAGGTTTCATCTCTGTCCTCATGGGAAGTAATCAAAAGCTTACCAGTGATTTTACCGGTTACGTGGTCAACGCAGCTCTTTCCAATGCCTCTACCCTAGAAGATGCCCGCGCTAACCTTCTTTCCATTTTTCAACAATTCAAAATTGACCCTGAAATGGTTGCCCAGGAAATCGGGGAAATGACTGGCGCGGGGGCTCTTAGCCAAGATGTCGCACTGGCTTACGCAAACGGTCTAAGAGACCTACTGACAACTTCGACCGACACTATCGCCCCTCACTAAGTAAAAATATGTATTAATACAGGTAGTTATAATGCAAGGCAGCAAATACATGCTGTCGAAGTATGGGTTAGGCCCCCAGAAAAATTAACGCGGCTTAAACCCTCAAGCCATCATCAAAACTATCGATACCTTATTGTCTGAGGAGTTGTCTCCGCATGCCGCGCGAGCTGAGTAATACCGAAAAGGCTGCTCTCACCCTACTTTCACTGGGCCGTGAACTTGCTTCACAGGTACTTACCAACCTGACGGAGCAAGAAGTCAAACGTATTAGCCGTGCTTTCATGGCTGTGCACGAAGTCGATCGAGAAACTCAGTTCGAGGTTGCCAAGCAATTTCATAATATGATTCAGGCCAGCGAGACGCTCCTGGTCGACGGCCGTGAATTTGCCAAAGACGTCATTTCAAGCGCATTTGGCGACGAAGCCGGTGAAGGACTGCTGGAGTACATTTCCGGTTCACGCAAAGAACCAATCTCGACCATCATTGCCGACGTCCCGGAAAAAATTCTCACAAGCTTCATGATGTCTGAACATCCTCAGACCATTGCCTTCCTCATGACCAAAATGAATGCTGACCAGGGGGCGATGTTGCTACAACGGCTTCCCGAGGAATCTCAGACCGATATTCTTGTTCGGATTGCGCATCTCAACAACGTAAAAGCAGACGTGCTTGATGAAGTGCGCGAGGTCCTTCGCACCCAACTGAAAGGCGGTGGGCTGGGCGATGAGGAAGAGGTTAGCGGTCCGAAGTCGGCTGCCAACATTCTTAACTTTGTCGATAGAACCAATGAGGAGCGAATTCTTTCTGAAATCGAGGAAATGTACCCTGACTTGGTTGAGCAGATTCGCAATCTCATGTTCACCTTTGAGGATCTCAAGAAGATTGACGATCGCGGGATTCAGACAGTGCTCAAGGAGGTGCCACGAGATCAGTTGGTATTGGCTCTCAAGACTGCCAGCGACGAACTCAAGGAACTACTCTTCCGTAACGTTTCCCAACGTGCCGCTCAGATGATTCAAGAAGACCTTTCGGCTATGGGCCCAGTCAAACTCAAGGACGTAGAGAAGGCGCAGCAAGGTATAGTCGACGTAGTACGTCGTCTCGAAGCCGAGGGCAAGATCGCGGTTGGCGGAGGCGGCGCAGAAGAACAGTTTGTGTAGCCCCTCACAATCCCATTTGCCAGTCTCTCAATTACTTAATAAAATTGAGGGCAAGTCGAATCCTGGAGAATTTTCTCATGAGTAACCCCATTGAGGCCGGCCCTGAAGGTCAAAAACAACCACCGTCGTCAGATCAGGAGCCAGGTTTTCTTTCCAAGGCCATTGACCTTCCCTGGCTCTTGGCGCGGCTCCAGTTAGTCCTTCTCAATCCCGGCTCCTGTTGGGAAAAGATTCGCGGCGAATCCTTTGATTGTATCGATTTGGCCAAACGATATGTGCTGCCATTGGCAGCTATCCCCGTGCTTATTGTCTTTGCAAAAGTTGCTGTGCTTGGGTTTAGTGTGCCCTTCATCGGCACCGCATTTCGCATGCCTTTTTTTCCAACGCTACTCTACGCAGCAGTGTTTCTGGGATCGCTGGTGGCGGCAATGTATATGGCGGCATTCATCATGCAGAAACTGGCTGCACGATTCGATTCTCAGGTTGAACGTACCCTGGCCTTTGCAATTGTTGCCTACGCGTCCACTCCTCCCCTTCTGCTTCTTTTCTTGCCGCTTACCTCCGGCTTATTACAGGTCATATGCTGGGCAGCGGGAGTTTATGGAGCATATTTATGGTTTCAAGGGATGTCGGTTTTGATCGACACTCCTCAAGAACGACGCGTTCCATATTTCGCCGCCACCTTCGGGGCCTCTGTCGTAGCATCGTCGGTGCTTTTTTGGCTTGTAAATTACCTTTTCATGCCGAGCTATCCGATTTTTGACATCCGAAAATTCAATGAGCAGGTTGAACTTACCCCCCAGGAGATTCAGAAGGGGCTCGAAATGTTTCAGCGAGGCTTGCAAAAGCCGGAGTAAAATCTCTCTTTATGCGGCTAAGCTTTGAGGAAGATCCTCAAGCTTCAACAAGTCGCTAACTAAGGGATCAGCTCCTCTCCCTTCTTTCTTTAGATGATCTCCCAGTCTCCACGCTACCTTGGCAATCGTTCGACAGAGAGATGCCCTATCAACTCCTGCCTGACGCATATTCTCAAAATCATCCGCCCGCGGTCCCCGAAGAGGCAAGGCGGAATTTTCTTTACCTTTGCCTTCACGAGGCTGAATGAATAGACCATCTACCGAAAGAACAAAAACACAAGAACTGCCGGATGCAAAATATTCTCCTGTTTCTGAACTAAGCTGCGGTGGACTTATCCAGGGGGCAGAAATTCGAATAGGCCGCCTCGTGAGAGAAGGACTTAGGGAGATAGCAGCCTGTAGAACAGCAACCGGTCCATCCGCACACCCTTCACCATAAAGGAGGCTAACGATCTCTGGTGAGTTGTCTCTAAAACTCTCCCACCGTTCTTGATACTGTTCGAGCGCCCTTTTACACCCTACTACAAGGCTATCATAATTATCTATCCTCGGGAGATCTAATGAGTCGCGTTCGTTCAACTGCTCCAAATGGCGGTGCGCACTTGCAAAAAGACTGATTGACAATTCGTCAACACTACAAGACCAGGGTTTAAGAAGAACCGGGACATTAGAAGAAGAAAAGGGAACTTGCTCTTCGGTCAGTAAACGAGCCTGGCTATGTTCTGTTTCACTCTGGCTCCTCTGCCATGTCTCAACGAGCAAATGGAAACCCGATGCTTTGAGTAACACTCCAAAGTCAATACTCTTCCCATCTATTCCCGTCGCACTGTCCGGAAAATTCAGACCACTAAGTGTCATGCTACGCAAGGCAGCAATCGGACACTGGGAAATTCGTTGAACCAACTGAACAAGTTCGTTCTGAGTTGCTGCCGCGCAAAGAGCATCAAACAAAAAAGTCTGACCACTACAACCAACTTTCGAAACAACTTTTGCTCCCGACATGTTAGTAGTAAGAATATCAAACTCTCATATCCTAACAAACCCTAGACTCTGCGCTTAAAGTCCCTGTCATTTGACAGCCACTAGCATGTCACATTGTAACCTACTGATCATTCTCTTTAAATTTGAATAGGGGGCTGTCAACCACGTGGGGTGCAGTTACGTCTATATTAGTGGCTGGTCGCCATACGCAGGACGCCAGAGGGGGAATCTCGTTCCAAAGCACCTTGAACACCCGGCATTATTCCGCCCCAGCGAAGGATACTTAATGAGTTATGCAAGGGATATAGAACGCATCTGGAAATGCCTTCCTGGACATTTCCGGATGCGTTCTAATAATTGAGTATTGAAGAGGGGAATGATAGATGTGCTGGAAGCCGCTCTTGCTGCAGGAGGAGTGTCAGATCCGTTCTTGGGAAACAGGTAGCCTATGAAGAATAGAACAAAAAAATTTGAACAATCATTTAGCGCTCGCTGCTATGCCCTTCTCATGCAAATTCCGCGAGGCAAAGTGACCACATATAAAGCCCTAGCCGAAGCGCTTGGGACAACTGCTTATCGCGCCGTAGGGGTTGCCATGGGCAAGAATCCAAACGCGCCGAAAGTCCCTTGCCACAGAGTTGTGCGTAGTGATGGGACTTTGGGAGGCTACTCAGGCGGGCTCCCACGGAAGATTGCCCTCTTAAAAAGCGAAGGGGTGAAAGTCCAGGATGGGCTAGTAGCTAACTTTCAAAAGCACTTCCATCAGTTTTAGTCTTTAGTTCCAAGTAGTCCTCCCCCACCCCCCTCTTCAATTTTCTAAAACTTCAATTTTGGCTTCTTTAATTATTAGATTTGAGTTAAAGTGTGCGATAGTTAATATTAAAATACTGTTAGTAGTTGTTTTTGAGAAATTCGGTGATTGCTCAAGATTATCAATGGGTTAATCGACATACTACTGGCTCCGAGTCATCTACCTATAGGGGCACCTGTTTATCACACGAGCTCGCACCCGGAGTTTCTCTTGAAGGTTTCTCCATGCCGGCAGGGGGAGAAACTGTTTCTGGTGATGTTACCAATTTTTTTCGGCTCAGTGGTGAGCGAGCGCTAGTTGTTCTGGCAGATGCAATGTCTCATGGGCTGGAGGCCGCCAAGTTGGCTAATTATTTTTCGTCAACTGTGTTTCGGCTGCTTACCAAGGCAAAAAAAGTAGTCGGCGAGCTTGCCCCTCATGATTTGGTCTCCAAAGCCTTTGATTTTCTTAATCGTCATTTCCTAAGGAGCGAGATTCCTATTCGGGCGGGTCTTTGTAACTCCGAGCTGCCTACTTTGGTA
>CAZPBV010000045.1:971-14058 GCA_964584675.1 uncultured Bdellovibrionales bacterium | reverse complement strand
AATCAAAAAAGCGCCATCAAAGAGCTGCAGGTAGTGCTTCATTGTTTCACCAGATCCTCGTTCCTGCAATTGACCAACAATCTTCTGGTATGAGAGTTGTTGCGCCGGGTAATTGAGGATTACCTCGAAAGATTGCCGAAAAAGCGCTGGTTTGGCGACAGAGCGTGCTGAGAATATATCTCTGCCAAGCACCGGTTCAATAATCGAATCTTTAACATAATTTTGCCACCGTTGTGGGTTATCAGCATATCTTGCTGCTCCGGGGTATCCTCCAAAAGCAAGATACCTATTGAGGTCCCACCCGAAAGCCCGCTCCATCTCACCAAATCTCCAATGATAGGCCCGAATAAGCTCAAACCGTCCAGCTAAACTCTCCGACAGTCCCCGCTGCAGCGTTAAACTGCTTGAGCCAAGAAGCAAAACTCGAATATCATGCTTACCGCGATCTATATCGAATTCGCGCTTTACTATTTCGGACCAGCCTTCAATTTTTTGAACTTCATCGACCACAAAAAGAGTAGGTGGCGGCAAGGCGCGTGCGCGTAGCCAATGAGTTTGAAGCCATTCATAATCAGGTGGCGATGGCCCATCGGCAGTTATGAAATATTTTGACCCCTGAAAGCAGTCATGACGCGCTTGTGCGGCGGTCGTCTTCCCAACCTGGCGGGACCAAGTAGCACCTGAATTAAAGGCATGGCCTCAGCAAGGCGGTTATCGAGAGTTTCTTCAAAATCTAGCTTAAGACCCATAATCGCTATTATATGCGGATCAATCCGCTAATATCAACAACTAGCTGAAATGTATAAATAATATACTTATTTGGGCCGACAGATCTCATTGAGGAAGATAGTCCAAGCCAGCAAGAGGTTGAATGGAGTGTGTCCGCCAGCGCATTGGTACCGACGCGGCCATCCTATTCAGAAAGGATCTTCGTAATACTTGTCCGGCACCTCGCAGCCAGGTGACCAACATCCGATCCCACCATTCTTTGCGCGACGTTGCAACCAATCAAAACACGCGTATTTTGACCGACGGCAAGTAGTAAGTGCTCATCCGGTACACGATCGATAATACTTGCCCGGCAAGGGCGCTCCCACAATCCTCGCCGCCAATTGGGCGGCCTTCACATACGCCTCGAGGGAAATCCCCGTATGTATTCCCAGCGAGTGGCAAAGGTAAACAACATCTTCAGTCGCTACATTTCCAGCCGCACCCTCGGTAAACGGGCACCCCCCCATGCCACCGACTGAGGCATCGAATACCGTCACCCCTTCGAGCAAGCCTGAGTAAACGTTTGCCAAACCCGTGCCTCGTGTGTCATGGAGGTGCAGAGATACTGTAACCCCGGGGCACAATGAGCGCACGACCGACACATGGTCTTTGACCGAGCCGGGGTTTGCTAATCCTACGGTATCAGCCAAACTTATTTCACGCGGACCTTGCCCCTGACTCAAAAGTCGTCCAAGTATCGCGGAAAGCAACCTCTCTGTTTTATCCGGTGTCGTAGAGCCCTCATACATGCACCCAAATGCGGTCGAAAGCATAATCCCATGCAGCATCTTGCCGGAGTCATGAAAAGCTTTCATCCACTCAGGAATAGCGTCAAGCGCTTCCGCCAACGTAAGATTATTGTTCTTCTTAAAGAACGTTTCACTGGTCGCAAAGTACAACCAGGCTTGATTATCGAGACGGCCCTTACCAACTGCCTCGGCCCGCTCAAAACCCCTCTTATTGAGATAGAGCGACGTATACCGAACTCCGTCATGTCTGTTAAAGGAACAGATGATTTCCTCCGCATCCGCCATTTGAGGAACCTTGTCAGGTCTCACCATGGAGGTAATTTCAATTTCCGTAACACCGGTTACACTCAGAGCCTCTATAAGCTCAAGCTTCTTAGATGTCGGTATTTGTTTCGTAATAGTCTGAAACCCCTCACGTGGTCCCAGTTCTCTAATATACACCGATTGTGGAAGTACCATGGCATCAGCATACCACATCACATGACGCCTGTATTCAAATCTCTTGACTCCTTATATACTTGCTGTCTATGAGGAATCTCCCAAAAAAGACTCGCGCGAATCGAGTGCCGGGTGGGCGTGGGAAACATGCCGCCGTGAGTGCCATTCGCAAAGAAATATCCGGGTGCGAGGTCGGGCTCGACCATGTTCGGACCGCGCTAAAAAATGTGCGTGCGGTGTTGCCTATTACTCCGCTCACCTATGCGCACGAGCTGAGCGATCAACTTGGCAGGGACATCTATTTCAAGTGGGACAACAAATTTCGAACGGGCTCTTTTAAAGAACGCGGGGCCGTTAATCGCATTGCACACCTTGCCAAGCAGGAGCGTGTCCCCGGAATTTGCGCTGCCAGCGCGGGAAATCACGCACTTGCTCTCAGCCATCACGCCGCTCGAGTTGGAATTCGCTGTAGCATCGTGATGCCCCGTGGAGCCCCATTAGTAAAAATTCAACAGACCAGAGATAACGGCGCGCGTGTTCTTCTTGAAGGAACTACTTTTGCAGAGGCATATCAAGCGGCGCAACAACTGGCGGCAAAGGAGCAGCTCCTCTTTGTTCCAGGGTTCGACGATCCTGACATTATCGCCGGCCAGGGCACTGCTGCATTGGAAATTATTGAACAGTGCCCCAATCTGGACTCAATTGTGGTGCCCATCGGCGGTGGCGGCCTCATAGCCGGTATCGCACTTGCCGCTAAGAGCATCAATCCAAAAATATTCATTTTGGGTGTTCGCTCTCAGTGGTCTGTTCTTAGAGACAAGAAGATGGGAACCCCGCCACCTCTTTATCCTGCTCTCCGTCCTACGACCATTGCGGATGGCATTGCGCTGTCCCTTGGTGTGCTCACCAGGCCTTACATAGAACGGTACGTAAATAGAATTGTTGCCGTAAGTGAAGCGCATATAGCCTCCGCTATTATGGCATTTTTGGAATACGAGCGAACCGTGATAGAAGGTGCCGGCGCTGCAGCCCTTGCAGCCGTATTGAACGACAAGCTTCCCTCTCGTTGCAAGAGAACTGTTATCATGGCCTGCGGAAGCAATATTGATATGAATGTGCTTTCACGTCTGATTGAACGCAATATGGGGGAGTGCGGGCGCGTTCATCATTGCCGGGTGTCAGTTCCCGATCGTCCGGGAGCACTGCACACGGCAACAGGCATTCTTGCGCATAACGGCGCCAATATTTTAGAAGCACTGCACGACCGCTCATTTTCAAGCGTGCCGGGAAATGTCGATATTACTTTTGTTGTCGAGGTGGAAAACCCCCGGCACTACGGACGCCTCAAAAAGGCACTGAGCGCTGCCGGCATTACCATGGCGCCCGGAGGCGCCTAACCCATTAACTATGTCCCATTGCAAGGGGCGCCAATTCCGGCTTGAGCTGGTCTGCTAGGTCAGGAAATTGATCAATAACCCTCAAAAGCAGGGCATGCGCTTCTTCTTTCTCTTCAGATGATTCAGACACGCGGGCAAATGCCACGGCAGCACTAACACGAACATAGTAACCTAAGATGGCAAGTTGCCGCAGCTGACTCCTCCCTTGGGCATATGTTGCATCATCATCAATTAACATCCGCGCTGCCGAAAGAGCAGCTAACTCTGCTATGAGACGCCCCTGGGAAGCAGGCTCCTGATCTCCCCAAACAGCGCCCAAGGGCTGCAGTTCCTCTGCAGCCTTGGCTGCCTCACTCCCGGCAAAACTCAACAAGCCAGCATAGAATTTAGCCAACGAATCGTAGGGGCTCACCGCATCCGAAAGCGCCGCGACATAATCACTCATCAATCGCCGGGATTCATTGAATTCATTCTGAACTTTTGCTAGCCGCTCATCTCGCTTCCGCTTATCTTCCTCGCCTTCTTTGCCCGAAGACCTCTGGCTTTCCTTCTCTTTTTCAGTCTCCAATTGCTTGAGTTCATTTCGCGCAGATCGGAGGCTCTCATACTGCCGATGCACTCTCGAAAGCAGTTCCGCAGCCTCCGAGAGCCGTGCCTGCCGACTCTCTTGAAACCGCTGCTGCCCATAAAATGCCAGCCCAACACCAAGAATCAAGACTAAAAGTTGTCTCCACCAGTTTGAAATGAAACGAAAGAGAGGATCCTCGGCAATTACCTGCTGTATATCCGGGTCATCCAATACTGCGAGCGACCGGGGGCGGGAAGAAGGCGAACCGTTCGCCATCCGACTGCGCGACGATGACGGCGTCGAAGAGGTGTTATCGGACGATGGAGTAGAGGGCTGAGTGTCAGAAACCATTGGAGCTACATCTTATATTTGAAATCGTCAGGATCGAGATCGTCTAAAATCTCCTGCCACTTATCCTTATCAATATTTTTGAAGTCTTTCGTAACAGGCCCGCCGTCCGTTTCGCCACCTTCGGCATTCCCCTCCTCAGGAGATCCCTCTCCTTCTGCAGCTGCTGGACCCCCCTGAGAAAAGGTGACCTTTGCTTGATCCAAGACCTGTTGCACGACAAAGATGGGGGCCGAAGCACGTAATGCAACCGCGATAGCATCACTAGGACGAGAATCAAAAATTAGAGCTTTGTCCCCCACCGTCAAAACAAGCTCCGCATAGTATGTCGATTCTTTCAGCTCGGTAATTACTATCCGCTCTACCTTAGCGCCAAGTTGCTGAAACATCTCCATCATCAAATCATGGGTCAAAGGACGCGCCATGTTCAGCTGTTTAATTGCACTGGCAATTGATGTGGCCTCAGCAATTCCTATCCAAATTGGTAATACGACATCGCCACTCTCGTCCTTTAAAACCACAACAGGAGCCTGAGTATTGGGGTCTAACATTAATCCCCCTACAAACATCTCTATTGCCGTCTCGTTTGCCATACTCCCAGTGAAGAAACTCTGAACCTTTCCGCCAACCACTTAGCCTTTTTCTAATATTAAGCCAAAAATGCAATGAAAGTCCATGTATCGCCTGGCTCAAGGTCGTAAGACTCTGACAAGAGACCCTTTCAGCGAATGTCGCATGGCACGAGTTATATCAACCAGAGCCAGTGAGCCCAACGATAATGTGGGTTCTGGTTGCTCGAGGCTCAGCACAAAGTTCTGTGATATCCGGCCCTGCATGCAGGTCGTGTCCATAGGGGCAGAACCTTCGATTAAGACCTCTGCCGGTTTCCCAACCCAGGCCATGAGCTTGGTCTGGGTAATTTCCTCCTGACGTAATTGGACCGCTTGAAGCCGCCTCAGTTTCTCCTCGGATGGAACCGTATCGGCCATTGCGGCCGCAGCTGTTCCCGGCCGAGGAGAAAACATAAACGAATAGCTGTTTTCAAAGCCGACGATATCCATGACCTCGAGTGTCTGAGAAAAATCGTCCTCAGACTCCCCAGGAAAGCCAACGATAATATCTGTGGTAATAGCAATATCTGGGACCCGACTTTTGAGCTCGCCAATAATTTCAAGATAACGGTGCCGCCGGTAGTTACGGTTCATACCTCTCAATATCGAGTCACTTCCAGACTGAAGCGGCATATGAACGTGTCTACAAATCTTCGGGGTATCCGCCATGAGAGAAATAAAGTCCTCCCTTATTTCCTGAGGATGGGGACTGGTGAAACGAATCCTCCACAAATTTTCAACAGCCGCAATCCGTTCCAGGAGCGAAGCAAAGCTTTGTCGCGGCGAAAAATCACGTCCGTACGAATTGACCGTCTGCCCGAGTAAAATAATCTCTCGTGCTCCACGATGAACCGCAAGACGCACTTCACGTTCAATCTCATCCATCGACCGTGACACTTCAGGGCCACGGGTAGTCGGCACAATGCAATAGGTGCAATTCTTATTACATCCTCGACTTATTGAGACAAATGCAGATACTCGCCCCTGTCCCGCAAAGCCGACCGGAATCTCTTCCCACTCATCTCGATAGTCCACCGCAACTTGCGGAGGCAATCCACTTCTCCTTCTCTCGATGAGGGAAGGGACCAATGACAAATTGTGTGTTCCAAACACAAAGTCGACAACCGGACTTCGTTTTACAATGCGGTCGCCTTCCTGTTGAGCGACACACCCCCCGACACCTATCATAAGGGCTGGATTGGAGCGTTTGAGTTGGCGAAGCCCCCCTAGAAGACTATAAACCTTCTGCTCAGGCTTGTCCCTGACACTACAAGTGTTAACAAGAACGAGATCTGCCTCTTCCGGTGAAGACACCCGATCATATTGAGGTTCCAAAATTTTTTCGAGCTTCAGAGAGTCGTACTCGTTCATCTGACAACCGTACGTCTGAATATATAACCGACCACGCGCAGATGCCGGCGCATGTGATACCGCGCGTGCTTTTGAACAATCTGATTTACCTGTCTGAGACACCTCGTTTCCCTTGCCGTAATTACTCAACGTTCGCAACACGAACTACAGGATAAATGATAGTCGCTAGATTCGCAGGTATTGGTCGTTCAAATACCAATCGAACCCTCTTGGACTGACCTGGTAAAATTCCTAAATTTTCCATGGTGACCAATTCCTCTGGAGTGCCGCCCTCACTCCTTGCAAGCGTGGAAGGTCCATGCACCATAAAGCCAACTGCCAGAGTAACCTTGCTAATAAGTTTTTCTCCGCGATTCACTAAATCGCCAGTTACTCTCAGCAAGAGCCCGCAGGGTGGATTTTCGCACGAAGCCGGACTCTGCTCAACATGCGCCCCCCGAAACTCAACGGCTCCGACATCCATGTCCCCAACCGCTCGTCCTGCCACCGAAGGGGGCTCTAGGTTCCCTGGAGAACTCACGGGAGTGCCGGATGTTTCAGCTCCCAGACCCCACACGAGTTCAAGTTGGTAGTCTGTCACTTCAGGAGGTGTGGTTTCTAACTCACCCGATGTAGGACTTCCGGCACTGGACCGCCCCCGGGAATCCTGCAAGCGCAGCGGAAAAGATAACTCAACGGAATAAATACGATGCGGCTCAATAAAGACGGCGCTTGAATTATTCTCTCCAAGAAGCTGCCTCATCGGATAGTCCCGCCCATACAGAATTTCCCCCTCATGAAGAGCTGTCAGCCGAACAGCAACTCCTGATTTTTTTACCGGAACTTGGGCTTCAACATGCGCTCGCACGTGCACGGTACTACCATCATTTACCTCCTCATCAATCTCGAAAGCTAGCGGATTGGATTTTTGAACTGCCATCGTACCATCGCCCCCGGAAACAGCCGACGAAGCTGCTACTTGCGGCGATGAGGTTGAAGAAAAGGAGCACGAAGATAAAGCAAGCATTACCGTTGCGACAGTTATAAGGTTCCTGAGCCTGCATTTTTCTCTCATGCGAGCCTTCCAGTCCTCAGCCTGCTTTGGTTACCGAGGGGGATTCATCCACTTTTTGAGATACAATTTTCCAACCCGAGAGTAGCGAAAACTCCCATTCCTGGTGTTGAAGCCGAGAGTTCACCATGTAGTAAGGAACTTTGTAAAAGCGCTCAGTAATCTCAACCTCGGCAGCATAGGAATCATTCGTAAAATTTACCGACTCAACTTTTGACTCAACTAAGCGTTCATTGCGATCTCGGTTTTTCATGTACTGAGCAATCTCCTCGCGCCCCCGGTCGGACGCAAATGTGGTGGCAACACTTGGATTGCCCCAATAGAGAGCATCATAATATTTCTTTACTTCTTCAGTAAGAAGCCGCTGGCGGTCGCTCTCTGTTACACCGGTCTGCCGCACCCCATCGATAACTGGTGCCAACACCACGCAGCCGGCGCAACCTACAACAAGGAGCATTGCGCATATAAAGCATCCCACCCAATGAATCGGTCGACTTCTCTGTTGTGCTGCGGGGTCCACGTTCATCTTGCTCCCTAAGGTCCAACCTTCTCCAAAAGTTGATCGAGTTCTTTACGATCCGATCGAGTCAACGTATCCGTCTTGAGAGGCTTCTCCAAAGGCTTCGGCTCGTTAGTCAGCGCCGTTCCTTCTCGCTTACTAGAACTGGCACTGTTCGGGGACGAGCCTAAAGGGCCTCCCAGTCCCCGTAACACATCAATAAGCGACCTCCCATGGTTTTGACGGCTATCGGCTACCCCTACCCCCGATTGACTCGAATGCTCCTTGCGCCCTCGGCTGTCGTACCGCTTTGCTAAATCATGGGCACCGAGCGAGACGATGGCCGCCGCATAAATAACAATCAAAAAATAGCGCATTATTGAAACAAATCTGGCCATTAATTAGATGACTGGCAGCAGGCTCCAAAAACAAAAAGGCCACCCCCTCCCTCATATAGTCTTAGCACTATCGAAGAAATAGGGCAGCCATTATACCGGAGGACACAAAAAATGCCCAAAGATCCCCCACAGAGTCTATACCAAGAGACAATGCCGAGGGATAACACTATACCGGCCACAAAAACAGTCAAAATCGATTAGATTTTAACCATCCACACCAAGCACTCTCATTGGCGACCGGTATAATATGGGGCCCCGTCCGAAGCCCCATCGCTCCCACAGTACTTATCGGCGCTTGCGCGAAGTTGCCTTTCGGGAAGACGACTTCCCCGCCTTGGTTGCTCCCTTCATCGGTGTCCGAGAAGTCTTGGCACCCAAGTTGCGGTATGGCATGAAGCGCTCAAGCATTGCCTTAAAAGAATTTACATTTGCCGCAGCCGGAGAAAACTCAACCGAACGGGCCGTGCCCTTCACATGACGACGTCGAAGGACGCTTTCACGAGCATATTTCATGATAAGAGGCTTGAGAGTCGAAGGGTTAATGCAAAGTTTATCCTGAATCTCTCTGACAGTGAACCACTTACCAACCCGTTTCGTAAGCTCTCCATCTACTTTTGCTCTAATTGTCGTAGCCATGTACCTTTATCTCCATATATTCCATTTTCTTCACACGATTGAGCTAAAAATCAGCAACCAACTTTGTACAACCTAACCGTATACCACCACATATCGCCGTTGACTGCCACCTTTTTGCTATGAGCCCATCCATCTGAACAAACTATTCATGTGGACGCAATCCATCTCTGGACCCGGACTCGCCGTGACGAGAAAGGTCTATAACACCTTCCATGTGGATTGCCAACAATTTTCAAATATACCGGAGGACATTGAGAATGTCCGGAGCCTCCCGAAAGACGACACTGAGGGATAACACCATGCTGGCCGAAAAAATGGCCAAAATCGACAGAATTTTGACCATCCACACCTGGCATATTCATTGGTAGGGGGAATAAAACTAATCCCCCGTCGGCGCTAGCCCGCACTTCTCACCAGCCGAAGTCCGGGCTAGGTGTTACCGCTCAAGAAAGGCCCGTCATACGTGAGGAGCGACATGGGCCCGCACCCAGTTAATAATGTCGGTCGTCGCGGTGCCCGGAAGGAATATTTCACGCACACCAAGGGCCTTGAGCTTAGCAATATCAGATTTCGGAATAATTCCTCCTCCGAACACTACAATATCGGACGCCTTCTCCTTGCGCAGAAGGTCTAAAACAGCAGGGAAAAGCGTCATATGCGCGCCCGATAGCACGCTGAGGCCAATACATCCCACATCCTCTTGCAGGGCTGACCGCACAATCATTTCAGGAGTCTGATGAAGCCCGGTATAAATGACCTCCATTCCTGCATCTCTCAGCGCGCGAGCAACAACCTTTGCGCCCCTATCATGGCCGTCCAACCCCGGCTTGGCTATTAAGACTCGAATGGGCGCGCTTTTAGTCACACGATACTTATCAGGCGCGTCCGCCAGGACATTCGGTGATGAATTTTGATTTGACGACCCTTCAGACATACACACTTCCATCCAGCGCTAAATCATACCTGGATCACTATATATTCCAAAAACTTCGCGATAAACATCAGAAATCTCTCCCAGGGTCACGCCATTGGCGACTCCCCGAATGAGAGATGGCATAACATTTGCTCCGTCAACACAGGCTTGTCGAATTTCCGCCACGGAGGCTTTCCACTTGCCAGGGTCACGACTCGCCTTAAACGCCTGTGCGCGGGCGATTTGCTTCTGCTCACGCGCCAAGTCAATGTGCAGGGTCGGAATTTCTTGATCCACGTCGTCCTGATAGGCATTCACCCCGACAATCTTATTCTCTTTTGAATCAACGAGAAGCTGAAACTGATAAGACGCCTCCGAGATCTCCTTCTGGGGAAAGCCTGCCTCAACCGCCCGAAGCATACCGCCCATCTCATCGATACGCCGAATATAGTCGAGCGCCTCTGCTTCAATTCGATCGGTCAACTGCTCCAGGTAATACGATCCTCCCAATGGATCGATGGTATTAGCTATCCCACTCTCTTCAGCAATAATCTGTTGTGTTCGCAAAGCCACCTTTGCCGCCTCTTCGGTCGGAAGAGATAACGTTTCATCCATAGAGTTGGTATGAAGCGACTGAACTCCGCCAAGAACCGCCGCAAGTGCTTGTAGCGCAACCCGCGCAACATTATTGAGTGGTTGCTGCGCTGTCAGGCTTGCCCCGGCGGTTTGCGCATGAGTTCGAAGAGCCATTGAACGCTCAAGTTTTGCTCCGAAACGATCGCGCATAAGGTGCGCCCATATTCTTCGCGCCGCTCGAAATTTAGCTATCTCTTCAAAAAAATCGTTATGCACATCAAAAAAGAAGGACAGTCGGGGCGCAAATTCATCAATTTCCATCCCTCTCTCTAAACAGTGCTCAACATAGGCGATACCGTCTGCCAAGGTAAATGCAAGTTCCTGTACGGCGGTAGCGCCGGCCTCACGAATATGATAACCGCTGATACTTACGGGATTGAACTTGGGGGCATGCGTCGCGCAGTACTCAATAATGTCGCAAGTCAGTTTCACAGATGGCTGGGGCGGACAGATCCATTCCTTCTGAGCAATAAACTCCTTGAGCATATCATTTTGAATGGTGCCCCCAAGCCGATCAAAAGAGATCCCCCGCCTCTGAGCTACGGCAAAGTACATTGCAATAGCGGCCGTAGCCGAACAATTGATAGTCATTGATACCGTGACCGCAGCCAAATCAATACCATCAAAAAGGCGATCCATGTCTTCAATACAAGAGATACTCACCCCCTCTCTGCCCACTTCGCCAAAAGATTTCGGATGATCCGGGTCATAGCCCATCAGCGACGGCATATCAAAGGCGGTGGAAAGCCCCGTCTGCCCATGCGACAGGAGATACTTGAAGCGCTGATTCGTATCCTCGGCCAGCCCAAAACCAGCAAACTGCCGCATGGTCCATAATCGACCGCGGTACATGGTGGGTTGAACTCCGCGAGTAAAGGGAAACTCTCCCGGGTATCCGAGCTTATGATGGTAGTCAAATTGCCCCTGAGTCTCAGGCGTAACCAGCGCAGGTTGTGGACGAAAACTAATAGATTGAAACTGCGATTTGCGCTCCACTTGCCTTGAATACCGCTTTGACTGCCAGTCGCTAAAAACAATTTGTCGATTAGAGTTGGACGCGACTGAGTTATTGTTGCACCCATTGCTCTCTGCTTGAGCCACACAAGACTTCACTGACTGCCGTCCTTCCCCAGAAGATTTTTCGCCTTTCATGCTCACCTACGCTTCGCTAAAAAGACGCGATCCAACCACCATTCGTTGAATCTCGCTTGTTCCCTCATAAATTTCTGTAATCTTTGCATCTCGCAGGTGGCGTTCGGCGGGAAACTCCTTAACATATCCGTACCCCCCATGAATTTGTATACCCTTGAGAGCAGCTGAGACTGCCACCTCCGACGCATACAACTTCGCCATCGCTGCCTGACGAGCATATTCTTTTCCTTGATCCTTGAGATGTGCAGCTGAAAGAGTCAAATATCGAGCGGCATCCACGCCAACAATCATATCAGCGAAATAATTTTGAATTGTCTGGTGTTCGCCGATAACTCGCCCAAAGGCCTTGCGTTGTTTGGCATAGGCCAGCGCGTCCCGCAAGGCGGCACGCGCTATGCCAATTGCCTGAGCAGCCACCCCGGTACGGCCCCCATTCAGAGTCCACATAGCAATCTGGAAACCGCGCCCTTCGGCCCCCAGGCGGTACTTCTCATTGAGTCTCACACCATCATAGGAAATACTCGAAGTGGGTGACCCGCAGATCCCAAGCTTGTTTTCGCGCTTGCCCCTTGTAACACCAGGCACGGTTAAGGGGTGAACAAACGCGGTCACTCCTTTATGCCCGCGCGAAGGATCAGTTGACGCAAAAAGGACACATACATCCGCCTCCGGCCCATTCGTAATCCAATTCTTTGTGCCATTAATGACATAATCGGTGCCATCGCGTGTAGCAGTGCAAGTAAGGGCTGCCGCGTCGCTACCGCTGCCAGGCTCCGAGAGAGCGAAACAACCAAGCAGTTTCCCCTGGCATAATCCGGGTCCAAACTCCGCGCGCTGTTCATCAGATCCAAACTCAAGAATGGGAGCTAAACACAGGGAATGGTGAGCACTGACAATAATTGCCGTTGATGCGCATGCCACAGCCAGCTCTTCCACAATGAGACAATATGCGACCTGTGAAAGACCCGAACCACCGTATTCGGGAGAGGCGGTAGCACCCATGAAGCCCAGGGCGCCCATACGAGGGATTAACTCTCGTGGAAAAAGATGTTCATCGTCTATTCGAGCAGCCTGCGGTAGAACCTCATTTTGAGCAAAGTGGCGGGCAGTCTCTTGCGCCATTCGAACTTCGTCACTGAGTGCAAACTCAAATCCATCCTCCCAGCTCATGGGACATCCTGTATAGTTAACGACCGGTGAACCTTGCTTCACGCTTCTTAAGAAAAGCGTCCATTCCTTCCTCCCTATCGGCGGTCCCGAAGAGATTTAGAAAACCAGACACTTCGCGACGAAGCCCTGCTAAAAGAATATCCTCTCCACTCTGGCCGATGACCCGCTTCGCCTCCTCTACCGCGCGAGGAGCCTTTTTTACAATTTCACTGGCAACTGCTCGCGCTAATTCTAAAACTGGCTCCGAACCTGTCCCCTCTGACTCAACATATCTATCGACAAGCCCTAGACGAAATGCCTCCTCAGCTTTAACTACCTCACCAGTCAGACAAAGCCTCTTTGCTACTCCAATGCCACACCGCTGGATAATGCGCTGAGT
>CAZPBV010000045.1:0-961 GCA_964584675.1 uncultured Bdellovibrionales bacterium | reverse complement strand
CTGAGTTCCGCCAAAGCCGGGAATAAAACCGAGGTTTACTTCGGGTTGTCCAAAACGCGCCGACGATGAAGCAACTATGAGGTCGCAGGCAAGCGCCAACTCCAATCCCCCTCCTAACGCATATCCATGAACAGCGGCAACGCATGGCACTCGGGCAGTTTCAATCATCCGCATTACCCGCTGCCCAAGCTCTATATAGTCCGCTATAGCCCGGGCGCCCAACTGATTCATGGATTGAATATCTGCGCCCGCTACAAAGGCCTTATCCCCCGCCCCAGACAATAGAATAACCCTAAGATCGTCCTGTCGAAGAAGCTTATCCCAAATGAGAACCAGTCCCTGCAAAACATCTGGATTCAGAGCATTTAAGTTCTGTGGACGATTAATCACGACCTCTGCAATAGCGCCACTCGAAACTACTTGAACTGAACTTTCTTCAAAGATTGCCATGTCATTCCTTGATCATAGGCTAGCCTGGTGGCCAGTCAAAATTTCTTCCGCCAAGCACATGCAAATGCAAATGGAAAACCGTCTGCCCGGCGCGCTCCCCATTGTTGATTACAATGCGATATCCATCAGCTAGTAACCCGAAAGAGCGAGCCACTTCAGCCGCTGCAAACAATAGCTCCCCAAGGAGCTCCTTGTCACCCGCTTCCGCTGAATGCAAATGAGTAAGCGGTTTCTTGGGAATAACTAAAATATGAGTTGGAGCCTGAGGGTTCACGTCCGAAAAAGCCAGCACCGTCTCAGACTCGTAAACGATATTGGCTGGGACCTCCCTGCGAATAATTTTTGAAAAAATCGTATCAGTCGCCATATGAGAGCTCTCCGTGAACCGCCACAGTATTAAGGAAGCAGACGGAAACATCAAGCCGGGACAACAGGTATTCCTCTAAACCCCGACCATTTGGTTCGCTCCATGCATGACCCCGAGGACATACTCGGGCCAGGATGGCCCAAT
>CAZPBV010000044.1:3674-14169 GCA_964584675.1 uncultured Bdellovibrionales bacterium | reverse complement strand
CTGCTGGTTAGGCACCGTGGCGGAACGATACTTTTTCCCACAGGCACTGCGGGCGTATGGGCAGCATTGATAGGGACAGAGGCATGAGACCGGCGCCCGGTTGTCAATAAACATACCAGGCTTGGGTGGTTAATATCTGGCCGATTGAGCAGCCAGTGTGGCTCGGAGAGGAGTTTTGGACATTTTCAATATCCGAATCCGAATAAATACCCAGGAATTGTTCCGAATCACTTAAAATCATCCCCCATGATGTCCAAGAAGAATATCCCTGCCACAAAATCGAGGAGTTCCTCCACGCAAATGCCACCGTAGGCGCCGACAAGAAACACATCGGCACCCACTCCGACTTCCCCGGGGCAAATTTTGCGGTCCTTTGAGTCGAAGTATCCGGGGCCAATGCCAAATTCGCTCGATCGCTCAACCAAAACCGGGTAGTCGCGGCCAAAATCGCCTATTCGCAGCGACATCGGGGCCATGTCGCGATAGCCCACCTGGCCGTACTTGGAGATGCGCGCTACTGCACCGTATGAGACCCCGGCGCCAACGTCAAATCGAAACACATCAATCAAATCAAGAAATCGATTGGGAACCCAGAGCAGCACATGCTGCCACCAGGGAAGAGAATCGGTTTCTTCAACCACAGTAAATTCGCCCCATGGTTTTTTGGGGCTGGCGGCCGCTTCCAATTTTTCATCGGCTTGTACCGGGCTGCCGCCTGTAAGAGCAGCTGCCAGGGCCAAGAGCACAATGAGGATTCGATATGATATATTGAGTCGCATCTGCAAGTATGCTTGCATGCGGCACGATAGCTCGCAAGGATTGTTCCTGATGACAACACCAGACACCCTTCCACAACGTCTCAAGGCGCCCGTACGCGATGGCATGGCGTGGGGCTGCATGATGGGTTTTGGGGAAAATTACATTAGCGCCTGCGGGATTTTTCTCAGGGCCACCGCGACCCAGATCGCTCTCCTCGCTACTATTCCGGCCTTCGTGGGGTCTTTGTTCCAGTTGGCAAGCGTTTGGTCGCTGCGTCTTTTTTCAAGCCGCAAGACGCCGATTCGCTGGTCGGTGAGAGCCGTTTCTTTGGCATGGCTTTGTCTGGGACTTTTGGTGGCAGTTGCAGAACCGGGAAATCTGGCCGTGTGGCTTTTTATTTCCTTGGTTTGTTTCTACCGCGCCGGTGAAAACTTTCTTGGCCCTCCTTGGGCCAGTCTGATAGGGGATCTGGTGCCGGCGGAATCAAGAGGGCGTTTTTTTGGAAAGCGCAATCGGAGCATTGGTCTTTGTACCTTTCTTGCGGTGCTCGGGGGCGGCTTCCTTTTAGATCTCTGTGACCGGGCGTATGCCACCGGGCTTGGGTTTTGCCTCATATTTCTCTTGGCCTGCGGTAGCCGGGTAATTTCGGGATACTGGCTTTCGCGGTACGAGGACCGCCCGATGGCCCCCCGCCACGACGGCTATTTTAGCCTATGGCAATTTCTGCGCCGTTCCCCTCGTTCTAACTTTGCGCGTTTTGTCTATTTTATTTCGTGGATAAATTGCGCAGTCGCTATCAGCGGGCCTTTTTTTGCGCTCTATATGCTGCGGGATTTGGGCCTCAGCTATGTGGAGTTTACTCTGGTGAGCGCCGCAACCACGGTGACCCAGTTTCTCACCCTGGCGACCTGGGGGCGGGTGAGCGATCAGTTGGGCAATAAGCGCATCCTCAACGTCTGTGGGATTGGGGTTGGCATCGTCCCGCTGCTGTGGGTGTTTGAATGGAACCTGTGGTTCCTTTTTCTGATTCAAGTTTTTGGCGGATTCATGTGGGCTGGGTTTAATTTGGCAGCGGCAAATTTTGTCTTTGATGCCGTGACTCCCGCCAAAAGAGCGCGCTGCGCAGCCTATCAGAGTTTTGTGAATGCCTTCTTCGTGCTGGCGGGCTCGCTTCTGGGGGCCTACATCGTGGAGCGCCTTCCTCCGTCCTACCACCTGTGGGGATGGGAGTGGGTGCCACACTCTCCGCTCTTTGGCATTTTTATCATTTCAGGGGTGGTGCGTTTGACTGCTGCCTTTATTATTCTTCCGCTTTTTTCCGAAGTCCGCAGCGTTCCGCAGGTGGGTCGACGAGATCTCTTGTTTCGCATCACCGGCTTTCGCCCCTTCGGCGGTTCAACCTTTACGGTGGTTTCCGAAAGCCCTCGAAAGTCTCGACCTGCCCCGAAATAGCGGCGTTATGACTTGCCGGGAAAGCCGGGTATGGGCACGATGAGCGGACGAATCGGCGCGGCATCTCCCGGCATTCCTATCGGGCAGAGGTATAGGAGGTACCAGCCATCGGCCACCTCGTCTGGAATAAATGCCAATTCGACGATGAGTGAGCCGTCGCGAGGATTGCTTGGGACATGGCTGAGTTCGGCAATTTGGGCACCACTTGAGGCGGTAACCGGGTCTTGCCAAAAAGTTCTATGAAAGAACAGTTCGCCCTGTTCGCGATCGGCGGACGGACAGTCTAAGACGACGTGCTGAACCCCGCGTTCAACCAAGAGCTGGGCAACTTCATGATGGGGGTAGGGGGGATTAGTGCCTCCGTACTGAAAGTTCCGCTTGTTAGGGAAATGGGGAGTACGGATAATGAGCACTTCAGGCGTGACGCTATCGCCTGCCAAGCATTGCTCGACTTGCTCCCGGGTAATGACTCTATCGTCGTCTGTCGGAACCAGAGAAAGGTTGAGACCGCGCGCCCGGAGGGGGTCGGCCGTGATAAGCCGGGCCACAAAGGTCAGGCCCTTAAGCTGTTGAACCACCGGCTTGGGGTTAAGAAGCAAATGTTGACGGGTTTCGGCATGAGTTCCATGAATATGGGGAGCAAAGCCTCTGAAGGAGTAGGAGTTGCAACGTGCTCCGTCGGCAACGCTCACAATCGTCTCCATGACAGGCGGCGGAACGCCAAAGGCCGTCACGCCCGGGCTTTGGTCCGAGGGAAATAGAGAGATGTCGATAAGGTTCGCATGATCAACATCCCAGAGCCTCTCTCCAATAAGAACTTTCTGCATTGGAGTAGGGGATGCCACCGGGTATTGGAGACGATGAACCATCATGGATGGGGCCCATCCTAGCCTATCTTAGGGAAAAGAGGAACGCGTGTGCCCGCGATCTCAAGTTCGCTGTCGGATACCGCAAATCCTAACAGTTGCTGGTGTACCGGGCGTAGGGCTCGGGCGCGGTGGCCGCCTTTAACTAAGAAGTAGAATTGATTTTCGTCCCCCATAGACAGACAGCGAGGGTCGAAGAGTTCTTGTGTGCCGTCTGACAGGAGAATCTGCCACGGCAAAGTTGTCGTATCAAAAGCGGTAACAAAGTATGCCGTGTCTTCGACGGTAAACGAGGCGCGCTGAGCACCGATTCTTACGTAGTAACGGCTATCGGCGGGGTCCCATTGCACCGAGCGAGAAAAGAGATCGCTCAATTTTTTATTTTGGAAAGGCCTCCCGTTCTGCCACCATTCTCCGTACCGTGAAAGAGTGAGAGACCCTTCGAGGAAGGCGGTATACGATACTTCCGCCGGAGGCCCCGACGGCCGGTTCATGGCCCGCTCACCTTGAGGAGGTGGTAACTTTTCTTACCGGCTCGCAGCACGAGCAAATTATTTTCATTCGACCCCGCCGGGGAGAGTGCCGGGGAGAGAACAGGGGAGAGAACATGCGAGAGATGCAGATCGGGATTGGTTATTCGCTCGTTATTGAGGTATGCGCCCCCGTTTGCAATGAGACGGCGCGCCTCACCCTTTGACTTTGTCAGTCCGGTCGCGGCAAAAACATCCAAAATATCGAGCCGGATGAGTTGTTCACGGGGAAAAGACGAGGAGGGAACATCTCTAAAAATCTCCAATAACTCCTCCGAGCCGAGGCCCGACAGGGAGCCCCCAAATAGGACCTCAGCACCGCGTTTGGCGCTCGCGGTAGCTCCTTCGCCATGCACGATCGTGCATACAGAGTCGGCGAGCGCTCGCTGAGCTTCTCTCTTTTCAGGATGTTCTTTGGCGGCGGAAGCCAGGCAATTAATCTCGTCATGGGACAAAAAAGTAAAAATTTTGAGGTATCTGATAGCATCGTTGTCATCGACATTGAGCCAAAACTGATGAAACCGGTACGGACTGGTAGCCGCAGGGTCAAGCCACAAGGTGCCGCCTTCGGATTTGCCAAACTTCTTACCCTGACTATCAAGAATAAGGGGAATGGAAAAAGCAAAGGCCTCGCCCTGCAGTTTTTTACGAATCAATTCCAAGCCGGCAGTCATGTTGCCCCACTGGTCAGAGCCGCCAATTTGCAGCTTGCAGCCGTGGCGCTGAAAGAGATGGAGGAAGTCGTGGGACTGTAGCAGCATGTAGCTAAACTCAGTAAAGGAAATCCCTTCGCCATCCATGCGGGTCTTTACCACTTCCTTGGCCAGCATGTAATTGACCGTGAAGTGTTTGCCAATATCGCGTAAGAACTCGAGGACGTCCATGTCGGCCGTCCAGTCATAGTTATTTACAAAGGTTGCCTGCACGCCCTGCCTTTCAAAGATGGCCCCCACGGTGCGCTTATGATTCTCTACGTGCAGATCGATGGTCTCGCGGCTCAGGAGCTGGCGCTCCTGACTTCGTCCGGAGGGATCTCCAATGGCACCGGTAGCGCCCCCAAAAAGCTGGATTGCCTTCAAACCTGCTTTTGCAAGCCGCAATGAAACAATAATCGGCACCAGGTTGCCCAACTGCAGGCTTGGGGCCGATGGATCGTAGCCGACATAGAATCCATAGGTGGGGGCAGCCTTGAGAATGGCGTCACGGTCGGAAATATCCTGAACAAGCCCACGCCATTCCAGGTCTTCTAGAAAAGAGGTCATGCAAAATCCTTTTCCTCAAGCACCTGCCGAAGGTACGCCCCATAAGAGTTCTTTTCAAGTTCCTTGGCGCGCTCCATGAGCTGCTCCGCCGAGATGTACCCAAGCCGGTAGGCAATTTCCTCAATACAAGCCACCATCAAGCCCTGGCGTTCCTCGAGTGTCTCGATAAAGAGGGATGCCTGGAGGAGGGAGGCATAGGTGCCGGTGTCCAGCCAGGCAACTCCTCGTCCAAGGCGTTCAACGTGTAAATCCTTGCTACGCAGGTATTCTCTGTTAACGTCGGTAATTTCCAGTTCGCCCCGGGGCGATGGCTTCAAATGTGTCGCGATGTCAACCACACGATTATCATAAAAATAGACCCCGGTAACTGCCCAGTGCGAGATAGGATGATCCGGTTTTTCTACTATTTCGCAAGGCTTTCCGTCAGAATCGAAGGCGACTACTCCGTAGCGCTCGGGATCTTTGACTTGGTAGGCAAAAACTGTCGCGCCATGGTGGCGATCGGCGGCCCTTCGCAAAGATTCCGGCAAGTCATGTCCATAAAAGAGGTTATCGCCAAGTATGAGGGCTACTCGGTCGCGGCCAATGAATTCCTTACCGATAATGAACGACTGTGCCAGCCCCTCGGGGCGAGGCTGGGAGGCATAGTGAATACTGAGACCGAGTTGAGAGCCGTCCCCCAGGAGGCGCACAAATAACTCCTGCTCGTGGGGGGTAGTAATGACCAAAATATCCCGTATTCCTGCCATCATGAGAACCGACAGGGGATAGTAAATCATCGGCTTATTGTAGACCGGCAGTAGCTGCTTACTGATAGCCTTTGTAATGGGGTAGAGACGGGTGCCTGAGCCACCCGCCAAAATGATTCCTTTCATTGCTTACCCAACGGGCTCCTATTGTTTTTTATTCGAAAATACGGCAAACTCCCGAAACCGTTAAGAATTACAATCGCCAAGGGATTAAGGCAAGACTGTATGGCACGAGTTGCAAAAGAATCTAACACACTAGTATCCAGCGGTGGCACCAATTTCTTTTACGTCAATCGAAAGAACAAGAAGAAGTCTAAGGGTGAAAAGAAGCTCAAGTTGCGTAAATATGACCCTGTTCTTCGTAAGCACGTTGTGTTTGAAGAGAAGAAACTGTCGCGTTTAAAAACCAAGGCAGAGGCCCCTAAGGCCGCGGCCAGTGCACCGGCAGGCGAGAGCGCCTAATCCCGGGCTCTATCCCCGGGCTGTAACCCTGGGCTCTATGCCTATCCGGTCTGTTGTCGGCCCTATTTCAAGGTCCATTTATTTTGCTTTCTGCTTCCACCGCGTCAAATTTCTGACATCGAATTTACGCGATCGCGCATCGTAATGTCAGACGGTGACGCGATGTACCGTGCGCTTTGGGAGGGGGGCACGGGCGGCATTCGGGCAGAGTTCTTCGTCGCTCATTCAATCATGTGGAGGGATAGAGATGAGACATGGTGGAGTGATGCTAGCCAATATTGAGGATGGCGGGTTCATAGGAACGGTCATCGCTGAGGAACTATACGACCATGAGCGCGGCAGCGCGCATGGACCCGAGAGAGCGCTCATGTCGGCGCTGCTCTTTGATGGAATCATGACCTGTCTTAATTATGCCGGCACCACCAGCGCCGGCTGCCGCGGAAAATACAAAGAAGCTATTCAGTGGGTTCTAACTCCCGGCTCAGAGTATGTCTTTGCATTCGACAACGTGTGCGACTGCCTAGGGATTAACCCTGATAAATTAAGAATTGGGCTTATTAATGCTTGTAACTCCCGGACTGGTGGCGAGAAGAAGGGGCGCCGGACATTTTAATATATACTTGCCGCCAGTCAAAATACCCGTATTTTGATTGGCGGCGAGTATGCCGACTGCATTTTATTTCAGTGCAGTGTTGTCCGCCTGGGGGATCGTCGGACATTTTCAATATCCTCTGGACTAGGCAGATCGCCGCTATCCTGGGTCTCGGGCATGGCATCAACCAGCTTGCTTGATCCTTCAATTCTATACTCTTCGCGCGCCCATGACCCCAGATCGAGCAGCTTGCACCGTTCGCTACAGAAGGGCGGAACAGCGCTGTGGGTGAAATTGGCAGAGCATCGCGGGCACTTCATCACTGTCACCTCGTAAGAGTTGTCACCCCGCGAGAGAAACATCAGGAAAATTGTCCATGACGCGATCCGCCGCCAGCCGAGAGACAAGGTCAATGAAGGAGTCTCTCGCTATGCTCTGCTGTTCGCTGACACAGTAGCGCCGCCAGGTGACCGTTTGCTGTTCCACCTCCTTTCCTCCCACAATAAGCATATTGGGAATCTTATGGGTTACCGCATTGCGAATTTTCTTATTGAACGAATTGTCGCTGGTGTCGATGTCAACTCGAATGAGGCGAGAACGCAGGCGCTGACCCAAATCTTCCGCATAGGCCTCAAAATCCGACTTAATCGGAATGATGCGCACCTGAAGGGGCGCCATCCAGGTTGGGAACGCGCCGCCAAAATGCTCTATCAAAAACGCAATAAAGCGCTCATGGGTACTGAGCGGAGCGCGATGCACTATGTAAGGGGTGTGTTCCTTGCCGTCCTCTCCCGTGTAGGCCAGGCTAAAGCGCAGTGGAGAAGAAAAATCGAGTTGCGTCGTGCTAATAGTTTCCTCGCGCCCAAGAACAGTGCTGGCTTGGAAATCAATTTTCGGCCCATAAAATGCCGCCTCGCCCTTACCGACTTGGTAGGAAGTCTTGAGCTCTTCAAGAACCTCTGTCACGGTGCGTTCAGAAAAGGCCCACAGTTCCGGATTATCAACGAACTTTTCCTTGTTGAGAGGATCGTGGGTTGAGTGCCGTACTCCGATGCCCTCGAATCGAAAAACACGGTAGTACTCCAGGGTGAGGTTGACGGTGGCGTGCAGTTCCTGCTTGAGCTGATCAAGGCGGCAGTATATGTGGGCGTCATTCATGGCGAGGCTTCTCACTCGCAGAAGTCCGGATAGAGTCCCGGAAGACTCATAACGGTAAACAGTGCCATATTCAGCAAGCCGCAACGGAAGTTCGCGGTAGCTGCGGGGGCGGTATTTATAGATCATATGGTGATGCGGGCAGTTCATCGCCTTGAGGTAGTAAGCCGACTCACCCTCCAGAGTCATAGGCGGGAACATCGAGTCTTTGTAGTAGGGAAGGTGACCTGAAGTATAATAGAGGCCCTCTTTGGCAATGTGCGGCGTTGCAACGCGCTGATAGCCGTAGCGAGCCTCCGTTTCCTTGGCAAATTGTTCGAGTGCTTCTCTGATCACCGTGCCGTTAGGAGTCCAGAGAGGAAGCCCGGCTCCCACTTCATCAGAAATAATAAACAGCTCTAGCTCTCTGCCCAGTTTGCGATGATCTCTCTCTCGCGCCAGCTCGCGCTTATGCAGATAGTCTGCAAGAGCTTTGGAATTCGGAAACGCCAAGCAGTAAATGCGGGAAAGTTGGGGGTTTTTCTCGCTGCCGCGCCAATATGCCCCGGCAATTGAATCAAGCTTGAAGCAATCGGGAGGTATTTCTCCTGTATGGGCCACATGTGGGCCGGCGCACATATCTTCAAACGGGCCGTTGGTATAAAAGCCGATAGATGTTTCTCCTTGGCTGACAAGCTCTTCGCAATATTCCGCCTTAAAAATTTGTCCGCGCGATTTAAGGTACTCTATCGCCTCTTGCGCCTTGCGTTCGGAAACTTGGAACTGTTGGCGCTCGGCTATTATCTTTCGCATGCGTTTCTCAATGTCCGGAAAGTCGTCGCTGGTAAGCGGCGCATCGAAGAGAAAATCATAGTAGCAGCCATTGTCGACCGGGGGGCCAAAAGCAAGTTGCGCTGAAGGCCTCACTTGCAAAATAGCCTGAGCCATAACGTGGGCCAAAGAATGGCGAAGTTTGTATAGGGGATCTGACGATGGTTCCATAACTAGCAGCCAGTGTAGATTATTTCACGAAAAGCTTAAAGTGAGACTGCCATGCCAATGGGCGTGTATCTAAGAATCGCCTATGGGGGTGAGAGCCGGAAATTTTCCTGCCGGGAATCAAGATGCCGGAGGAGGCTTGATATGAACCTCTTTAATACCGATTGAGTCTTCCGCAAAAACTTGAAGCTGTTGCAAAACAGCCGATCGGGACAGGTACTCACCTTGTTCTTTTGAATAGGCCTCAATAAAGAGGGAGTCAGTCTCGAAATGATAGGACTGTACTTTGCGTAAGTGATCGAGAAGGCCCAGCTGCAATTTTTCATCTAACGCATCAAGCAGCCTTTGCCATCGCTCCGGATCGTTGCCTTTCATCGTTGCCGAACCCATATACTTATAATATCAGGTAAGCAGGTATGGCAAAAGTAGAAACCGAAGATGTTCAAGGAATTCAACTATTCAGGGGGCCTGCCGCAATAACTTCGTAGTCGCTATTTTTTTTGGAGCTGCGCCAAAAACAAGAATGGCGTGCCCGCAGTTATATTATTGCGAACACGCCATTTCAGGCAGAAATATTCTGAGGTTAGTTAACCGCCAGTTGCGCAATCTCGCTGCCTGTAGGGGCAGTCTCAGATTGATGAACAATAGCTTTTCTGAGGCTTATCACGTCGAGGTCGAGAGCCTCGCAGATGAAGCGGAAGGTAAGGGGCACATCGGTTACTTCATCGTCCAAAAGCCAAAGACGAGCGCCTTCTTGAACATCTCCTTCCCCTGTCAAGAAATCAGTTATTGCCCGCTGCAAAACAGCTGCCAGCAATCTCTTTTCGGGAACATAGGGGCCCTGAAATGGAATGTCAGAGTTTGACCAAAATTTCATATATTTCTATTTCCTCTTCGTTTGTTACCTAAATCATACATTTTTCCAGGGACAAACCACCCCCCGGAGGCAAAAATCTGAAAAGCAAGACCTTATAGGCGCTTTTTTGATTTTTCCCCTACGCGGAAACTAGTGCCCCGCAGATCAAACAAACTGCGGGGCGCAAAAAGCCCGCTAAGCACAACTTATTTTAAATAACTCTCTTTAACGTACGGAGCGTCGCTCTAACGGCTCGCGCATCAAGCAATGTCAGAAACAAAACAGTCTCAATGCCTTCAAAATCTTTTCCGAATGACTATTCGGTATCGGTGTTAAGCGACAAAACCCCTCTGCTTTTCTCAAAGCGGGAAAGCTAGGTGAAATTAAATCTTTTTGAATCGAAATTCAACAAAAAAATAACATAGATAATTAACGGAATGAATTCAATATGTTAAGTAGCGGGGGGTATTGCTGTGCTAGTTCCCCAAGATCTTTTGGTTTCACCGCCTGTCGTAGTGCTTCAGAAATTAGTCTGTTCAAGTTTATGACATGATTCTTTACGGTTCTCTCCGAAGATAGACGCAATGACTCCAACGACTCAATTTCCCCTGACAGCTGGAGGCATTCGTCATGGGCCGCCGTGCTGGAGGCGCTCAGTGAGGCTACTCTTTCCTTAAATTCCACATACGCATTTGGTCCGGTAATTTTTGGGCTTCCACCCAGGCTCTTCATAATGTCGCGCAACTCAGAAAAAGACTCCGTCGTTTCCCGGACACCATGAAGTTTCGGTAGTCCGTACAGCTCTCCCGAAAGGTAAAGTCCCGGGCATTCTTC
>CAZPBV010000044.1:1801-3664 GCA_964584675.1 uncultured Bdellovibrionales bacterium | reverse complement strand
CTCCTGTTTCCGCGGGCATCAAGGTAAGGAGATCAGCAAAATCTTGGGCATTGGTCCTGAGCGTGTTGATAGATAATTGCTTTGATTGTCTAGCAGACTGAATGCGGGAAACAACTTCCACAAGCTGGAGCCCCGCCTGCTGAAGATTTTGACTGCTCTCAAGCAATGCCTGCTGAATGTGCTGCGGAAGCCTGGTATTGATCAGAGCATTACTCTGAAGAGCTACTTCGGAGTACTTGCCTTCGCTGAGAGACATCAATGCCTGGAAAAGTCCCAACGCTGATGTTCTGTCGGGAGTAGTAATAAGGGCAAGGTTTGGATCTATTGACTGCAACGACTCCGGCACGAGCGGGCTGAGGAGAATATTGAGCGAGCGGCGCATCGCCACGAAGTCGTACGGCTCGCGCATGATCTGGTACTCAAAAGATACGATAGCCCGGTCTTTCATCCACCAGGCCAGGAGGGCGTATGAGAGAGCGCCGCCGCAGAGCAGCATGAGCAGAGAGAGCGTTGACATCAGGGTTGCGAGCGCAATTCGAATCATACACGGAAACAGTTACTCTTTCGGCACTTTAAGCCAAGGGGACTTGTGAAGAAAGGCCTCCCTTTTAGAAATAGTTGAAAATACTCTCTCTGCCCATGAGCCTGCTGATTTGCGCGCTCGGGTTACGTAGAGTTTAAGGCATGGGCCTCGTCGTCCCTTGCAGCCTGTGCGGGCGGGCATTCGACGTCCAGGGGTATCCTTGCTTTCTTGATAATTGCGACAACCATTTTATTAAATAAACAGTGGTAGTAGTATGCTTCGTACATGGTGACTGTGGAGATTCAGAATATTCCTTTAGGTAATGCGATTCGTTCGAGCTTCCCTATTTTTGAGGAGCAGGAGCGTTTACGCGGCAAGCGCCTGAGCTATTTGGACACTGCGGCTACGAGCCACAAACTGTCGGTGTGCATTGAGAAATTGTGCTCCTTTCTCTCTCGTGAAAATGCAACGATTCATCGCGGCGCTTATGCGCTGAGCAGTGAAGCTACCGCCCGCTACGAAGCAGCGAGGGAGGTTGTCGCAAAGTTTCTCGGCGCCAAGAATTCGCGCAATATTATCTTTACCCGCGGCACCACCGAGTCGGTGAACCTTGCCTGCTATGCGCTAGAGTCTTTTCTTTCTGTCGGAGACTCAATTGTTTTATCGGAACTTGAGCATCACAGTAATCTCGTGCCGTGGCAGCTTCTGGCGCGGCGGCGCGGGTTAAAGCTTTATTTTGCTACACTTGGCTCCGATGCAACTATTGATACAGGCGAGATGTGCGATCTTATCCGGCGTCATCGGCCCAAGGTGGTCGCCGTAACTCAGCTCTCTAATGCTTTTGGCTCCGTAACACCCATGAGTGTCGTTTCCGAGGCGGCGCGAACGAGTGGTTCCCTCCTGCTGGTGGATGGCGCTCAGGGGGTGGCGCACGGTTCCACAGACGTGTGCGCTATGGATTGTGATTTCTACGCATTCTCGGGCCACAAGACCTATGGACCCACGGGTATAGGCGCCTTGTATGCTTCCGATAGAGCGCTCGCTCTTATGGAGCCGTTTCAGGGCGGCGGGAGCATGATTAGTTCAGTCTCCACCGAAGGCAGCACCTGGGCTGAGCCTCCTCAAAAGTTTGAGGCTGGTACGCCGGCGATTGCGGAAGCTATTGCGCTCGGAACTACGTTAAGTACTCTTGGCACAATAGGGATGGAGAGGATACTTGAGCACGAAAAGAGGATCTTTGAACAAGCGGTCGACCTTCTGCAAAAGGAGAAGGGGGTAACTTTGTACGGCCCGGCTGCTGCTGAAGGAGGTCTGGGAGCTCAACACCAGGCCTCTATTCT
>CAZPBV010000044.1:0-1791 GCA_964584675.1 uncultured Bdellovibrionales bacterium | reverse complement strand
GACCTAGCGACGGTTGTGGACTCATTCAATGTGCAAATTCGAGCAGGCCACCATTGCGCTATGCCGGCACTTAAGCGCCTCGGGCTTCAATCTACTGCTCGCGCCAGTATCGGCCTCTATACTGACATGGAGGATTTTGAGGCGCTGTGCGAGGGCATTCGAGAGGCTCGGCGGGTTTTTGGGTGAGTGCGAACCTACTATCAATTGGGACGGCAAGAGTTCGAAAGCACGGAAGAGGTGTATAGCCAACGTTACCTGGCTCTAGCCAAGCCTTGGTATCATGCTTAGGGTGCCGTCTGTCATGGGAACTGTAGTGAAGGGATTAAACCTACCGTTGGCGACAGTGGTTGTACGATTCACTTCACCACAGACAGTCCGTACCAAGGATTTCTGGATTCGTAAGAGCTGACTTGGGCCTGGTAATTGGACGAGGCAGCTATCGCAGGCATGTTGGTACTCTGCCCTGGCAGCTTCCGAAAGGTAATATGGCACTGGTGCCAATAGGTCGCCAAGCTGCCTAAGCATATCTGGAAATAATTCCATTGCTGTCGTAAGAGGCCTTTTTGAAAGTTCTGTCCTAATACGATCAGCTAAATCTCCGATAGGGCGGTCGAGCAAAGCACCGCTGGTAACAGGAAGCTTCAGGTGTTTCTGCCAAGATTGGACAAACTCAGGCAGTGACGAAACGGCGAACTTCGTTACGTCATTGTCCATCTGGAGAACGGCGGAGGAAGAAGTCCCACGTAACCCGGGGGGGACCCCACGATTACTAACAGACCAGATGAGCAGAAACTCGCCAACGATTCCTAGGGGTGAAGCAACTATCTGCTGTAAATCTTGATTTTTCGCTGAACGAGGTGCAACTCTTAAAGCTAACGACATAAAAAAACTCCACGAACTATAGAGGCCATGAACAATTCCACAGGCTACCATACGCTTCCCGTTACACAAGTCTAAGGCAGGGTGTCGTAGTTGTTTTATTCCCATTGACATCTTCCCGTGGCAGTGTACTAGTAGCGCAAGTTGTTCACATTCTATCTTTGAAGCGTGGGGAGGAGATTGCTATATGAGGGGTGATTTTATTCGAGTGTTTTTAAAGCATTATGGGGTGGTAAAGGGATTGCTGAGCTTGACTGTCAGTTTGGGGGTCTCTATGTCGGTTGCTCTGGCCGACGTTCCAAATGGGTCTCCCGGTCAACCCATAGAAGCCGTTCTTACCCAGCACCTTCCCGGGGTCTACTCACTTATGGCTCGCGGAGCAGATTGTCCTTCGGAGGGCTGCAGCCTGTATTTTGTATCAACCAGCTCTGCTGGCCTTGTTCGGCGCGGTGGTACACGGGCGAATGTCGCTTTTGATGTGTGCTCTGAGGATGGTAGCTGCGAGACGGTGCTTGGAGTGGCGCAGGGGAAGAATGTGGTAACGCCAGGTATGTCGGCGGCCCTCGCGAATGGATTGTCGATTACGCGAGTAGAGGGGTTTAACAATGGGGATTCCGTTGCTCCTCTGGCATGTTTGATGTGGTGGTGGCCTTGGGATATTCCATATACTGATACCGGAGTTGTGAGAACCAGTACTTTTGGCTGAGATTCGGTAAGGCGAGATCTCGCTTGGTTTTTCAGGTTTCTTTCGGTGGGTCGAGGTTTCGTTGTTACCTTGACCCCTTCTTTTTTCCGCGTTGGTGGTTCCTGGGGAAGTAAGTGCACTGCCTTACATCAAGAGACGAGAGGTTCGTTGTTTTTATTCCCATTGACATCTTCCCGTGGCAGTGTACTAGTAGCGCAAGTTGTTCA
>CAZPBV010000043.1:10518-14261 GCA_964584675.1 uncultured Bdellovibrionales bacterium | reverse complement strand
CCCCCGTAGATGCCCTTATAAAGTTCTGTGCTGTTACAGTTCGGCTCAGCATGGTCAATACTCGTGTGGTTGTCAGTATGCTGCTCAGAATCATTGACCGTAAGCCCATTCAATATCAAGTCGCCGCCCTGCCCCTCCAATATCGGAAATATTTCATTCCGAACGAGTTTGCCGCCAAAGGAATAGAGCCAGCTATTGAAGCGCCCAGAAGATTTTACTTTGGCAAAAAGAGCCGCCACACGCGAGGCTTGAACCCCCTCTTCTTGCAGCGTGTAGTACGTCACCGAGGCATTCTCGCCGACAAATACTTCGCTAACCGCGTCAGAAAAATAGGGAGCTTCACTAGCGCTCTTGTGCACTTCAATGAGACTTGCTTCGCTGCCAGTCTCGGCGCACACTAAAACACGGGGCGCCACCAACAGCGGCTTTCCCGCCGAGGTAAGAAAGACAATTTGTATCGGCTCGTCAACAACGGCTCCCTTATCAAACAGCACAAAAGCCCCGTCCTGGGAAAATGCTGTATTCAAGTTGGAAAAGGCATTTTCGTCGAGTGAGCCCGTCTTGCCTAAATGACGATAGACCCGCTCGGCCAAAGGATGCTCGCCGCCATCAAGGATTTTTCGCAGTCCGGCTATGCTAACTCCTGGCGGCAAATGAGCAGTTGATGAAAGATCTTCGCGAAAAAACCCGTCAACAAACACAAGCCGATGAGGGCCGAAACAAGAGCCGGCAATAAGGTCTTTCATGAGGGCATCCTGCTCGCGCGCTTCGCCCGACTGCGCAAGACGAAAACCGCCCCGTGATATACCGGTCACATTGGTATATTTCCACTCTTCTATCTGCGCAGTTGGAAACCCGGCCCTCAGAAAGCGGTCGAGCGCTTCCCGCCGAATGAGATGGAAGGGCGAGGAGCATCCTCCATTGAGCCCCTTCTCAAGAGACGAAAATATTTCAAACACCCAATCGGCTTGTGTCATGGTCCCCCTCTGCATATACCCAAGTCACTATGCCGAAACGTCTGAGGCTTCGTCTGATTTAATCCAGTTATATCCCCTGGCCTCAAGCTCCAAGGCTAGTTCCTTGCCGCCTGATTTCACTATGCGGCCGTCCAATAAGACATGCACAAAGTCAGGCACAATATAATTCAGAAGACGCTGGTAATGTGTAATCACAATAATAGATCTATCCGCTCGACGATAGCGATTCACCCCCTGCGCCACCACTTGCAGGGCATCGATATCTAAACCGGAATCGGTTTCGTCGAGAATGGCGAGCCGCGGTTCAAGCATGGCCATCTGAAAAACCTCATTCTTCTTTTTCTCGCCCCCCGAGAATCCTTCATTAACAGTACGCTTGAGAAAGCTCTCATCAAGATCCAGCTCTGCCGCCTTCTCTTTAAGAAGAGCAGAAAATTCCCGCACTGCGAGCGGTTCCTGCCCACGATGCTGGCGAACAGCATTGAGAGCCGTTCGCAAGAAATAACTTGTCAAAACACCGGGAAGCTCCACCGGATACTGGAACGCCAAGAAAACACCTTCGCGGGCACGAACTTCGGGATCCATATCAAGCAAACTCTGGTCATTAAAAAGCACCGAGCCGCTGGTCACCTCGTAACCGTCTTTGCCGCCAAGCACGCTTGCCAAAGTACTTTTGCCCGATCCATTTGCTCCCATGATGGCATGCACTTCACCAGGCCGAACATCCAAGTTAATGCCTTTCAAAATTTGCTTTTCTTCTACAGAAACCTGCAAATCACGGATACTCAACATAACAACTCCTACCCAACGCTGCCTTCCAAACTAATTTCAAGCAAACGGCGCGCCTCTACCGCAAACTCCATCGGCAGCTCATTAAAAACTTCCCGACAGAACCCATTGACGATCATCGATACCGCATCCTCGGTCGATATTCCCCTCTGATTACAATAAAAAATCTGATCTTCTCCAATTTTTGAGGTAGTGGCCTCATGCTCAACTATAGACGAAGGATTTTTCACCTCAATGTACGGAAACGTGTGCGCGCCACATTGATCGCCCATCAGCATAGAATCGCACTGCGAAAAATTGCGCGCCCCGTCAGCTGACTTCATTATTTTGACAAGGCCACGATAAGAATTTTGGCCATGCCCAGCAGAAATTCCCTTCGAAACAATGGTGCTGCGAGTATTCTTGCCGATATGAACCATCTTGGTGCCGGTGTCGGCCTGCTGCCGATTATTGGTGAGCGCCACAGAATAAAACTCGCCGATTGAGTTATCGCCTTTCAAAATGCAGCTTGGATACTTCCAGGTAATGGCAGACCCGGTCTCGACCTGTGTCCACGAAATCTTGGAGCTCTCCCCAGCGCACAAGCCGCGCTTGGTCACAAAATTGTAAATTCCACCCCGGCCTTCCTTATCTCCAGGGTACCAATTTTGGATAGTTGAGTACTTGATGGTGGCATTCCCAAGTGCAACAAGCTCAACAACCGCGGCATGCAACTGATTTTCGTCTCGCATCGGAGCGGTGCAGCCTTCAAGGTAACTCACATAGCTCCCCTCATCGGCAATAATTAAAGTGCGCTCAAACTGCCCGGTCTTTTGGGCATTAATACGAAAATAGGTAGAAAGCTCAAGTGGACAGCGCACCCCCTTGGGAATGTAAACAAAGGTCCCATCCGTAAACACGGCGGAATTTAAGGTGGCAAAAAAATTGTCTGTATACGGCACAACTGTTCCAAGATACTGGCGAACTAATTCAGGATGACTTTTTGCCGCTTCCGAAAAAGAGCAAAAAATAATGCCGTGTTTCTCCAGTTCCTCCTTATAGGTGGTAGCGATTGAAACGCTATCAAACACGGCATCTACAGCCACACCTGCCAGTCGTTTTTGTTCTTCAAGGGGAATGCCAAGACGCTCGTATGTTTTAATAAGTTCTGGATCGACTTCTTCCAATGAGCGCGGACCCTGACCACGTTTTTTAGGGGCGGAGTAGTAGATCGTCCCCTGATAATCAATGGCAGGATAGTGGACAAACGCCCATATCGGCTCTTTCATGGTTAGCCACTTTTGGTAGGCCTTCAGGCGCCACTCAAGGAGCCACTGAGGCTCTTCTTTCTTGGCAGAAATGAAACGGATGATTTCCTCAGACAGGCCGGGTGGTGCCGAGTCGGACTCTATGTCAGTAAAGAAGCCATACTTATAGTCCTGGCTTGCCAAGTCCTCTAACAATTGAACATCGGTACCCATGCCAAACAAACCTAAACAATGAACATATTCAATATATTAAGTTGAGCAAGTAATAATACTTGAGTAATTTACTCTAGTATAGATGGCGCAAAAATAAAAAGGAAGCTAGGCGCATAACCCCCTGAAACACCTGGTTATAGCTTAGATATCACTATCTACTCAAGCTCAAGGGAATCAATTTATAGCGACGCCCAGGTCCAAGGTGAACCAGACAGGAAACGATTAATGAATGCCCAATTCAGAATTTGGGAATTCGTCAGGAAGCCCCTGAGTGTCAATAACTTTATTAAGACCATCAAGCGCGGCCGTCTTATAGGCTTGCGATAAAGTCGGATAATTGAAGACGGCATTGGCCAAATAATCTATTCCTCCTTGAAAGCCCATGACGGTCTGTCCGATATGTACCAACTCGGCCGCCGCCTCGCCAATGATGTGAACGCCAAGAAGCTGCAAGGTGCCGCGGTGAAACAAAACTTTCAGCACACCGGAAGATTCTCCTATAATTTTGCCGCGCTCC
>CAZPBV010000043.1:8312-10508 GCA_964584675.1 uncultured Bdellovibrionales bacterium | reverse complement strand
CTCCACTTCGCTAAAACGGGCAACCCCAGTTTCGTAGGGCACTCGTGCCTGGCTGAGCTGTTGCTCGGTCATGCCAATCATGGAAATTTCCGGTATGGTGTAAACACCATACGGGAGCGGCAAATCAAAACTACGGTCACGCAAACCAAACGCGTGGCAAGCCGCCCGACGCCCCTGCTCAAGCGCCGTCGAGGCGAGTGCCGGCGAACCGACAATGTCGCCAACGGCATAGACGCTTGGAATGCTGGTCTGGAAATGCTGATTAACCTTTATGCGGCCACGTTCATCAAACTGAATTCCCACGGCTTCCAAGTTGAGCCCTTCAACATTGCCGCTGCGCCCCGCCGACACCAGTAAGGCTTCAGTAACAATGCGCTTGCCACTTTCAAGATAGGTAACCGCCCTGCCATCCGGCGCCTTGGCGCAGCGCACAACTTTATCACTAGTAATAATGGTGCATTTTTGTTCTCGCAGCCTGCAAACGAGTGAATCTACGAGTTCACGATCAACAAAGCCTAAAATACTCGGGCCCTGCTCAACGATCGTAACTTTAATGCCCAAAGCGGCAAACATGGATCCGTACTCGCATCCGATCACGCCCCCGCCTACGATACTGAGAGATTTTGGCAGGTCGAGCATATGCAAAATGGTATCGCTGTCGTGAATGGCTTTCCCGTCGAAATCAAACCCGTTCGGACGCCAGGGACGCGTGCCTGTCGCAACGACTACAAATTCTGTCGAAAGCGTCTCTTCCTTATTGGCATTACGCACTTTGACGTGGTTCTTATCGATAAGAGATCCAAATCCATGGTGGATCTCGACGCGGTTTCTCAATAACTGCGAACGAATGGTTTGCTCAGTATCGGCGACAATGCCCGAACAACGGTGGGTCAAGTCGTGCATTTCAATATTTTGTTTTACGCGGTAAGCCGCTCCATAGTGAAATCGCTCACGATATCCGGAAAGGTGTAGAATTGCTTCGCGAAAGGACTTGCTCGGTATGGTTCCGTCGTGCAAGCACACCCCCCCGACGAGCGGATTGGTGTCAATTATGGCAACCCTCTTTCCCAATTTAACTGCTTGAATAGCAGCCTTCTGGCCGCCCGGCCCGCTTCCGATAGCGATTAGATCATAATCAAACTTGCTGCTCATGTTCTGATTCCTCCCTCTCTCTTAGCTTCGTGACTGAACAAACTGAATAACTACCTGAATAATTGTCGCCAGTAACAACACCCCCACTGCCACAACCATGTTGCGGTACAATCGCGGCATACCCGGTGGTCGGATCGGTTCCAAGAACACATTGTTCGGATTACCGGACGTTACCTCTGTGTAGGCTTGGTTAGGGTTCTTTTTAGGGCGATTTGCCCTCGTGTTCTCGCCAAAAATTGGGCGGCGCAGCTCTTCTTCATCTACAAAGTAAAAGCCGGAAAGCGCCTGTTCCTTAATAAGGCCACATGCCAAAAGATCTCGCGCAATCTCTAAGGCGGACTGGTAACGCTCAGAGGCAACGCGCCGACAGGCCTTCTCCACAATCCAGCCCAACTCCTCAGGACACCTCATTTGAATAAGGTGCGGCGGTTTAAGTTCGTAGTGCATTTTTGCGTGCACTTTCTCGACAAAGTTTTGCCCCTCAAATGGGAGTACCCCCGTTATCATTTGGTACATGATGATGCCAAACGCATATATATCGGCACGCTCATCAATCTCCCCCTCATCAAGGTACTCTGGAGCGGCATAATCGACGGTCCCAAGAACTCCACCATGAGCGGTGAGTTGAGAGGTTTTGTCAAAGCGAGCGATACTAAAATCTGTTATCTTAACTACGCCGTCATTGGTCACCATGATATTTTCAGGCTTCAGATCGCGATGAATAATTCCCTGGCAATGAATAGAATGAATACCCGCGCACATCTGGGGCAACAAAATCAACACCTCTTCAAGCGGCATTGGTTTGCCGGACGGAATTAGCTCTGACAAGCGCGTACCGTCGATGAACTCCATGGTAAATGCCATGCCATCGCCAAATCGAAAAAATTCATAGCCTCGAACAACGTTAAAATGACTCACTCGGTAGAGCGCGTGAATTTCATTTTGAAATCTGCGCGCGACTTGTTCGTCCCGGGCAGCTTGCGGGGCGAGCACTTTGAGTGCCACGACCTTTTCCGGTTGATTGGTTTGGGAACATAGATACAC
>CAZPBV010000043.1:4472-8302 GCA_964584675.1 uncultured Bdellovibrionales bacterium | reverse complement strand
GATACACACTACCCACGCTCCCGCTTCCCAGCGCGGCAAGGACCTGGTATCGACCAAATACTATCGACCCCGGATGAAAGGAAACGAATTCTTCTTGCTCCATGTATACCCGTCTTGTGGAAAATCGACAGTTTCAACCTTAGACTTGACCGCCATTCTCGCTCTTGACCTTCGCGCTCTTTCCCGTTTACTTTCAAGCGCTTAGGTAGACATGCCCCCTTGAAAATGTTGATACTTTCAGTCCCTCGGAGTGCCCGTATCTTGAGGGGCGGCGATTATGCGGGAGCGCGTCCCCTTTTCTGTCTAATTGTTCCATAATTCATTGCTATGAAATTAGAACCTTCCCAAAAACAACGCTGCTGGTGGTGTGGTACCGATCCTCTCTATGTTGCTTATCATGACACTGAGTGGGGAGTTCCAGTTCACGATGACGGTAAGTTGTTTGAAATGTTGCTCCTCGAGAGTTTCCAAGCCGGTCTCAGTTGGATCACCATTCTTCGTAAGCGCGAGAACTTTCGTAAAGCATTTGCGCAATTTCGTCCCGACAAAGTTGCACGCTTTGGAAACCGGGAACGCGCCAGACTACTCAAAGATGAGGGGATTGTCAGAAATCGCGCCAAAATAGATGCGGCAATTGGGAACGCGCGCGCATTTCTTGATGTGCAAGACGAATTTGGGTCTTTTGACTCCTATATCTGGCGATTTACCGGCAACAAAGTGTTGCGAAGCTCTGCGCCACTTTCCAAGAAAACCATTCGATCCACATCGCCCGAGTCGGATGCTATGTCCAAGGACCTGAAAGCTCGGGGCTTTCGCTTTGTCGGGTCAACTGTCTGCTATGCCCACATGCAGGCTACTGGCATGGTTGACGATCACGTCCAAGGTTGTTTTAAATACCGTGGCAAATAAACACGACTGGTTTCATACCTGGTTTGGTCAAGATTACCTCCTTGCTTATTCCCACCGGAGCGATGCGCAAGCCCAGGCCGAGGTCGAGTTTATTAAGTCATTGGTCAATGCGCACATAGAGTCAGGAGAGTCCGTGAGGGTTTTGGATATGACTTGCGGTTCCGGGCGCCATCTCTTGGCATTTAAGAAGTGGGGCTCGCTTGCTATTGGAGCGGATCTCTCTGAGGCTCTTCTGCGCGCCGCTCTGTCACGAGGTCCGAGTCTTCGCGGCAGCTTGGTGCGATACGATATGAGGCGGTTTTGTTTTGCGCCTCATAGTTTTCACCTCATTACCAACCTTTTCACGAGCATTGGTTACTTTGAACGAGATGAAGAAACTGCCAACGTATTCCAGGAAGCCGCTCAGACTCTTATACCTAACGGGATTTTCGTTCTGGACTACTTCAATCCTGACCTTATCCTCTCGCACCTCAAGCCTGAAACCACCAGATCCGAAAACGAATTGACAATCCGCGAGACCAGGAAATTTGACCAGAGCTCGTCACGAATTCTAAAGAATATCACCATTACTGATTGCAATTCCTCCCGGTCGTATAAGGAATCTGTTCGCCTTTTTTCCGTATCAGAAATTCTCGCCTTTTTTTCTCTCGCCGGCCTCGAAGTAGTCGCTCAATATGGCGATTTCACCGGGGCCCCTTTTACTTCGGCTTCACCCCGGCTTATTGTAGTGGCGAAAAAGAGTTCTCATGGCTGAACTACTATCAGATTTTCTTCATGGCTCCCCGGACAGCGATAATTTTTTTCGCGCTTCTTTCTTGAAGCCAAGTGACAGGGTCTCAACGGTGGCACTGGCTGCCCGGCGGCCCCTTCATCCCGTCATTCGCCAGTTGCTGACTCTCCAGAATCCCAATCCCGAAAGCGCCGCTAACTTGGAGAAACTTTCCCGTGTCGGAGTATCAGTCGTCGTGACGGGTCAACAGCTTGGGGTATGCGGTGGACCGCTTTTTACGCTCTATAAAATATTGAGCGCGGTGCGCTTCAGTATGCTTCTCGAACACGAGACCGGCTCCCCAGTGGTCCCGATTTTTTGGCTGCAATCAGAAGACCACGATTTTGAAGAAATTCGCTCAACAACTTTTGTTGCGCGCAATCGGCAATTGATAGAACTGGCGCTCCCTAAACGGCCCAACGCTTTTCACGATAGCTGCGGAAATATTGTCCTTTCGCCCGAGGATGAGCACATTATCCAAACTGCCATACGATCCTTGGGCTTCCCCGATACCGAGCGCTTGGCGGCATTATTGCAAGCGTATTCCAGCGGAAAAACTCTGAGTCAAGCATTTGCCTCCTGGGTCCAGTACGTATGCAAACGGTGGGGAGTATTAACCATCGATCCAAACTGCCGCCAGGTAAAGCAGCTGACCAAGGAGCTTATTGCAAGCACCATACTGCGCACTGCCGGCATTTACCGCGTGCTTTCGGATCGAGCGCAATGGCTTGAGAGTAAGTCCTATACAGTGCAAGTTCCCGCCAAGGCCGGCTCGCCCTTGTTCTTTCTATCCTTGCGGGACGCCTCCTCTCAAAGGCGGGTTCGATTACAATCCGCTGAAGAAGATCGATGGGGTTATCCCGGTGGAGAACTGACGGGGGACGACCTTTTCCGCTTACTTGATTCCCAGCCTGAGCTGTTTACTTCGAGCGCTCTCATTCGTCCCATCCTTCAGGACTCTATCCTTCCAACTGCCGCCTACGTCTGCGGCCCAGTTGAATTCAACTATTGGGTGCAGCTTAAACCACTGTATGAATTCTTTGGACTAACCCAGCCCCTCGTCGTGCCTCGTGCGCAACTCATGGTATGGGAGCCACAGGAGGCCCTCCAACTTAAGAATCATGGTTTGAATTTGCCTGCTCTTTCCGGAGATATTCAAGAAGCATTGCGAGCAAAGTATCGTGGCACTTCGTCCGATCCTGACAAATTATTTTCTTCTCTTGAGCATGCTGTGTCCGAGGCCCTAGAAAGTCTGCGTCCGGCGGCGGAAGCGTTGGACCCTGGCAGTTTGATCTCCGCTCTCGGCCTGACAAAGAGCTCTATCAATCACAATCTTGAAAAATTTAAGGGAAAATGGGTTCGAAGCCTTGGATTCCGAGAGCCGGGCTTGTCTCAGGCTTTCAGTCAGCTGCAACAGTACGCCTTCCCGAAAAAGATTCCCCAAGAGCGCGCTATCAACCTTTCGTATTTCTACCTCATGTATGGTCAGTTGTTTCTCGACGCTGTTTTTCAGAGTATATATCCGGGAGACTTTCGGACACATTCAACGTCCTCTGATATAAATCCTTTGCAACCAATGGATATGAAAGAAGTGCTGCTTAAGGACTAGTGCTTTATGGAAATTATCTATTCCGATTCTCATCTCTACACGCCCGGTGTTTCTCTTGACGCTCTTTTCTTCGCGCCCCATGCCGATGATTGCGAGTTTTTCTGTGGCGGCACCATAGCCACCCTTTGCCTAGAGGGGCTCCGTGTAGGCATAGCGGACCTTACGCGAGTGCAATATGCCACCAGAGGCGATCATGCCATGCGAATTAAGGAAGCCCAGGCTGCTGCGCATACTCTGGGGCTTGCGGTAAGACTCAATCTTGGATTGCCCGAGCTTTTCGATCCTCGACGAGAAGCCGAAAACACTGCGGTCGTGGAGGCTCTGCGCTTGCTGAAGCCAAGAATGGTATTCTATCCCTATGGTCACGAACGTCATCCGGATCATCAAGCAGCGCAGGAGCTTGTTCGTGACGCTCTCTTTAAAGCAAACTTGGTAAACTATCCGAAGGGCCAGCCGGCGACCTCCTCGCATCATGCCGCCTGTGTGTGCATGTATGAAATGCGTCGTGAAGCTTACATGCGCAAATTCTTTAATGATTATTTG
>CAZPBV010000043.1:0-4462 GCA_964584675.1 uncultured Bdellovibrionales bacterium | reverse complement strand
GCCGGCTGCGTTTCACGCACTTACCACTCGCACTGCCTACTATGGTTCAATGATCGGAACTTTGCATGCCGAACCACTCTTTATAGATCGAGCCGTTGGAATAACGAGCCCGAGCATTTTTATAGGTCAGCAGATGCTTTTTGGAGGGGGTTTTATTATGCCGGGGCGGGCTGCGCGTTAGTGGACTGGGAGGCGTTCAGACCTTTGCAATGTCCTCCGCTATATCTGTATACTCGCCGCCAATAAATTTGCCCGGTTCGTATAGCCTCTGCTTTGACTAGCTGTAAGTATAGATAGGGTATGCGCTTATGATTACTCGTCCTCTATCAATAGCTATTGCCTGCTATCCAACCTATGGAGGAAGCGGAGTCATTGCAACAGAAGCCGGGATTGAACTCGCAAAACGAGGACATCAGGTACATTTTTTCAGTTATGATATTCCTCGACGCCTGAATACTTTTCAGGAGAATATTTTCTTTCACCAAGTGGAAGCCCCATCTTATCCCCTTTTTCCCGAGCCTCATTATGCCCTTGCGCTTGCCTCCAAATTGTCGCAGGTAGCAGAGCAACAACCGTTGGATATTGTCCACGCACATTACGCGCTCCCCCATGCTATTAGCGCGTATCTCGCACGCGAGTCTCTTGGTAAGCAAGCATTTAAGATTGTTGTCACGCTTCACGGTACGGACATTACGGTCGTCGGCAACGATCCGGGATACCTTCCAATGACGCGATTCTCCATTACGCTCGGGGACGCCGTTACTTCTGTTTCTCGCTATTTAAAGCAGGCCACCTATGATGAAATCGGCATTTCGCCTTCTTATCCAATCCACGTAATTCCTAATTTCGTTGATCTGGAAATATTTAGGGCATGCCGAGGCATGTCGGAGCGAATTCGGTCCGCTCTGTGCAAAAACTTTCGCGACCACAAAAAATTGATTATCACTCATGTATCTAACTTTCGCCCGGTAAAGCAGGTACACCACATCATCGAGGCATTTTCGCAAATTCGAGATGCCGCACCATGTGCGCTTCTCATGGTTGGTGATGGCCCGGAGAGACCTCGCGCAGAGCAGCTCGCGCGCGAGCTTGAATTGGATTGCAGTATCTGCTTTCTGGGGAAACAGGACTCGGTTGAAGAAATCTTAAGTGCATCCGATCTATTTGTAATGGCTAGCAGCACTGAAAGTTTCGGCCTCGGAGCTCTCGAAGCAATGGCCTCGGGTGTGGCGGTCGTCGCCCCAGAAGTTGGCGGCTTACCAGAAGTTGTCGAACACGCCAGGAGTGGCTTGCTTGTTACTCCCAACGATATTGGCGCGCTGGCAGAGGGAATGAGGGACTTGCTCCTGAATAAAGAGGCGCGAAAAAAGATGGGGGAGGCCGGCAGAAAGATAGCGGAAGATCATTTCAACGTTCGTAATGTGGTTACTCAGTACGAGAATCTATATCGCGAACTTCTGAGCTGATTTCGCTAAACAAATTCCCGGCTTAGCGAAAAGACGATCGCCGACCACATGCTTGAATAGGTGGCTGTTCCAATGTTATAGATCGTACTCGTTCGAAAGTCGTAGCAATGTTTGCATCCCAACCAATTCATCGCGCTCCTAATCACAGAGTTTCTCGTATCGGATCAAGTTTGCTTGGATTGGTTGCTCCTGCTCTGGCGAACGCGTCGCTAGCGCCAGAGACACGGGCCCTTGTGATTGGCCAACAACCTGCCCCTGCATCCCAAGCAGAAGTGGATCAAGGTATGACTAATTTCGAAATAGCTGCGCCACCCGCTCGTCCAGACCGGCAGCTCAAATCATGCTATGTGAGAATACCTAGTGACTCAACGGGCCCAATGCCTGACGAAAACACGCGAGTATTTCTATTCAACCAAGACGTTACCTCCTCACTCCCGAGGACCTTTATTGGCGCCCTGAGGGACAGTACCTTTACCCTCCCTGAAGCCGAATGTTGCCCCGAGTTACTCGATCGCCGTGAAGTTCAGCCAGAGCTTGTAGGTAAACTAATCTTTCACTCCATTGAATTTCAATCTCTCGCCCCTGACCAACAGCTTACTTGGCAAATGGTTATTGATGATTCGCTCGAACACTCTCAGATGTTTTATTTTAAACTAGCTAGCCCTCTCAATGGTGCAGACTTTCTTTCCTCTGATAAATGGGACACAACCAGTGTCGTCCTGACAAGCAGCACGTCTGACCTTATTAATTTTGACCCCGGACTTGTTTGGTCAGTTACTAGTTTTCATCCAATGGCGGCAATTATTCTTGGAAAAGACGGCAGACTTTTTCGAACTATCAGTTGTGTAGATCGCATACTCTGTTACACCACGGCTGAAAGCGGCCAAGGGTATTGTCGTTTTATGATGGAGGCAGAACCCCCCAAACATACTTCGAGCGAATGGCTTTCTCCGTCCGGATGGGCCCCTATCAACCTTGCCCTACCACGATATGGAAAAGATACCGGGTTTATTTGTTTATCGGCACATGAGCTTTTGAGTTCCACTGGATCGGACGCTGAATTTATAGAGTTGGCGCTTCAGGAAATAGGCAGGCGCCAATCGATGAATGAGCTCCAGAAAGCTGCTATTCGAAATTGGCTAGAGAGGTCCCTACTCCAACAAAACCCCCTTCCTTTTTCCATACAGACCAAAGACCTTTCGCGTCCGACTCGCTGGTGGTCAGTGCCTCAGTGGATAAGATGGTGGTCGGAAAAGTTGAATGCAAGTAAACTTGACGTATTGGATTTAGATAGAACGACGCACCTAAATCTCCAACGGTTTGTATTTTTTGAGCCATCCTTTCCTCCACCCCCCGGAAACAACCTACTTCTATTGGATGTAGGGGCATTGGTGACACCTCTCCTACTCGCAGCAATTCTGACCAGGCGCAAATTGTCGCAGCTATTTCGATGGTTCTTTTGGGATGTCAGTGTCGACCAGACGCCGAGCTGTGATAGTTGCGGCTATAATCTTACCGGCAATGAAAGTGGCACCTGTCCCGAGTGCGGCACGCCTTGCGAGAGCAACCCAGCAAACGACTAAAGGATGATTTTCGCAAAAGTCCGCCGGCGCGGGTTGAGCACTAACCCGGACTTCTCATCAGCCGAAGTCCGGGCTATGTGTTATTGCTCAAGAAATGCCCGTCCGTTTTCCTTTTCTCTTGTGAGCGGCCTGAAAAAGGACGGCCATTGCTAGAATCCAAATGCCCCCATTGAAGGTTTCCAAGAGACCTCGTACCCAGGTATTCGGGGGATAACCCAAAAGACTTCTTTTTACATAGAAGAGCATTTCAGGAAGAACGAACACCATCAAAGTAAGCAGCCACTCTCGCCTTTCGGAAAGCTTGGTCCTCGAACTCACAAGGGCAATAATGCCTCCGCCATAGAACATCGAATAGTCCATCAGACGCGGGCTCAAAAAAAATAAAAGGGAACATATGGCGATAGAGTGTCCGCTTAATTTCACTCGAATCTTCTCCGCGGCCATTATCAGAGATAGGACTATCAACAGCATAAAGTTAAGGACATACACCACCGCAACAGGCAACGGGGGGCTTCCCCAAAGTTGTAAAAGAAAATTGAAAGGAGAAACGGAATCCGAGAGAATGGCCATTCTCTGCCCCGATGGAAGGACCAGGGACAGCATGTAGCTCTTGAATATATTCGGCCAGAAATAGAAGGATACTAAAAATATCAAAGCTGCTCCCAAAAACAGGCCTTTTAGAGACGACGGCCACGCCTCCCTCGGAAGGAGGAGCAGTATGCCCGGCAGTAAGAAAACGGGTGTTATTTTAGCAGCAACAATAATTGAGAATAGAAATCCAGCAACCATATACCGGCATTCAGCAACCGCAAACAAACAAGCGCCAAAAAGTACAAACTCGATTGCGGCAAAGTTGCCGGAAAATATTGCCATGTGAGAGCTAAGAAAACCCGTCATAAACAAGACATGCTGGCCAAACCTAATAACCAGCAACAACACGCTGGCCGCAAAAATAACGATAATTATGGTGACATAGAGATTCCACGGGATAGATATCAAGGAGTAAAATTTGAGGAACAATGGTGGATAGAAAAAACAAAGCGAACTGTCACCCAGATCAAAAGGATCCAATCCGTTGAGCCAACGCTCTGAGGACTGCCGATAAACCTGAAAGTCCCAACCCCACTGAGGCAGCTCGACAACGCTCGTAGCAAGCGGAACAAGAAGCGACAGTACTATTGTCAATAACGAGATTCTTCCCAACCTTGGCAGAACTCCCGCTTGGGACATCATCCGCATCTCCATGAGCAGGAAACTCCGTCCCTCAATTTCCCGTCGAGCAATATCGAGACACCCCTATTTGCCAGCATGCGCCGGCGACTACAACGCATCCTATTGCCACCACAGGAGTCGAATAACAAAGTGTCGAAAATCCGGCCCGATCAAAAAAATGCGTAGCCGGATAAAAAGCGA
>CAZPBV010000042.1:7925-14475 GCA_964584675.1 uncultured Bdellovibrionales bacterium | reverse complement strand
GTAATTAAAAAATCCTTCATAACTCTCCTCCACCACAGTACAAACGTAAAGGTAGGATGCCGCGTAAACCCCATGCCGTTGCTCAATCAAATGAAATTATAGCGTGAAATGAGAGGATTGCCCTAAGAAAAATAGTCCTAGCGTTGCCGATTATTGCTGTAACGTACTGAATTATCTTGAGATATAAGGGTGGCCTTTAAGTAATAGATTGGAAGGCCTTTGGAAATAAACAGTTTTTCAAATTCGCTTTTTATCTGATTCTCGCCATAAATCGAACCGTAAAGGTCCGTCGTTTCGCTCCCAATGAGGAAGGCGCCATTTGAGCGAAGAATTTGACTGGTGGCCCCGAAACTTTCCCTGTGGTCAGTTTTATAGGAAATAAAAGAGCCTGGCTTCATGAGGGTTTCTAGTACTTTGAGACTCTCAGCCTGAATCAAGCGATGTTTATGCCAGCGATGACGGTCCCAGGGGTCGGGGAAGTTGATATATACTCCGTCAATTGATCGCAAGGGTAAAATAGAGGAGATATTTTGGGCAGTGGTTCGAAGTACTACCACATTGGGGAGATTGAGTTTACGAGCCTTTTCCGCGGTGCGGACCACTCGCTTAAATCGCAGCTCAAACCCAAGAAAAAGGGCCTGTTGATCAAGTTGGGCCTGCTCTAAAAGGTGTCCTCCTGAACCCGACCCGAGTTCTACAAAGAGTCTTGGGAATTGGCTAATGAGAAAAGTGACACGATCCTTTTCCCCTGCACTCAGGGTGAGGGCACTGGACCCAATGATCAGGTCTGGGCACTCTAACAGCCTGTCAATATAGGGGTTTTGCCACTTCATGGAAACGATCGCCTAAAATCAATTTGTTATGTGTCACGAGCCAATAAATTAACCATAATTTTAGAGAAAATGAAGGTAACCAATCGGCCTTTTCCGAGATACTGCGTTGCTCATTTATGACAGACCACGGCCTATGGTGTGTAATACCTCGCTCTTTCAAAAAGTTAGAGCGCATCCGGAAATATTCGGATGTATTCTAGCATTTTTGTGAGCGCAAAGACTCTGAACGGTAACAAATGAGGTGTAATCCAATGCGATTTCCGGTAGTTCAAAAGTGTTGTGTCGCGCTGGCCGTCCAGGGGCTTGTTGGTTGTAGCGGCTACACCTCAGGCCCCGAAGCTGGGCTCATAGGTGGAATAGCGGCGAGCGGAGCGGGGGCGGGGATAGGCGCTATTATTGGCGACACCATCAGTAACGGCGATGTGGCAAAGAGTGCTATATTGGGAGCTGCGATAGGGCTTCCGGTGGGCATTATTCTCGGGGTGGCCTACAACAACTACCAATATAATTCGGTGGTTGAAGACAATCAAGAAATCATTAGCCAAAACGCCGCGACCATACGAGCTCACCAGGGGCGCATTGATGAGCTGAGAGATCAGTTCACCGAGGAGGCTTCTCGAATCAATCTTGACGAGTCCGGCGAGGACCGCATCTATGATGGCCCGACACTTGGGCAGTATAGGAGATAGGCTCCAGAGTGAGGCAGTCTCTCCGACAGGAAATAAACCCGCCGAATCTTTTCAGGTTTCTGTGGTCGCTCGATGGTATTACGCCAGCTACAGCAGAGCGGCCTTGAGAGCATCTACTTTATCGAGTTTTTCCCAGGAAAAACTTCCATCGGCGCCCGAATTGCGGCCAAAATGCCCGTAGGCGGCAGTTTGCTGATAAATGGGCTTTAGCAAGCTGAGGTGCTCAATGATTCCACGCGGGCGCAGATCGAATATTTCATGCACTGCCGCAGAAATTTTGTCTTCAGGGGCCTTGCCTGTGCCGAATGTGTCGATGTAGATCGCCACTGGTCGAGCAACGCCGATGGCATAGGCGACTTGCACCTCGCACTTAGAAGCAACCCCAGCCGCCACAATGTTCTTGGCAATATGCCGCGTAGCGTAGGCCGCCGAGCGATCGACTTTGGAGGGATCCTTTCCGGAGAATGCGCCACCACCATGCCGGCTGTAGCCGCCATAGGTGTCGACAATAATTTTGCGTCCGGTGAGACCGCAGTCTCCGACCGGTCCCCCGACAACAAAACGACCGGTTGGATTAATGTAGTACTGTGTGTTGCTGCTTAAGTATTGAGCTGGAATTGTTTTCTTTATTACTTCTTCAATAACAAACTGCTCCAATTCCTTGAGATCTTTATCCGGCGTGTTTTGGGTAGAAATAACAACGGTGCGAACCTGATAAGGTTTCCCGTCGCGATATTCAACTGACACCTGGGACTTTGAGTCGGGTCGCAGAAACGTTGCTCTACCACTCTTCCGAATGGCAGCCAGGTCTCGCATTAAAGCATGCGAGAGCGAAATAGGCAGCGGCATCATCTCAGGAGTTTCGTTGCATGCAAAACCAAACATGAGCCCCTGGTCGCCGGCGCCCTGCTCCTTGTGAAGACCTTCGCCTTCGGTGACTCCCATGCTGATGTCCTGTGACTGCTTGCTGACCAGGGTCGTCAATTTGAAATTTTTTGAATCAAACCCTACTTCAGGATCCGTATACCCGATGTCATCAATAACGTCTCTCACCAATTCCTGGTAATTAAGGGATCCACCCGTAGTAATTTCTCCCGCAACAACTACGTACTCGTTCTTTACCAATGTTTCACAGGCTACCCGGCTGTACTTGTCTTGAGCCAAGCAGCTATCAAGAACAGCATCGCTAATCTGGTCGGCAACTTTGTCGGGGTGTCCTTCGGAAACAGATTCAGAGGTAAAAACAAAATTTGAATGAGCCACCTTAATTATCTCCACATATTTTCAAAACAAATGGCTAGCCGTGATGCAATATACCAGAGGGCATTGAAAATATCCGAAGGTCCCCCGTGGAGGGAGAACTTTACCGGACTTTTCATTGGCGGCCAGCATAACAGGCCAAGTCTGCACTTTTACCCAACTGGCGGGACGCGTCAAGTGTTGGAAGGCGCTCAAGTAAACCCATACCCCCCTGGCTCTGCTCTCATGCCTCTGTTTATTCTTGCCTTGAATATAGCCTAAGGTATTGGCCGGGAAGGGGCGCTTTCGCCTAGGTGTCTGACTCCGAAATGCCCTCCTAGCCTTGTGATTTTTCAATATCGCGGTGCTTGGCGCTTACCAGAAAGTATCCGTGCCCATGGGGGTCCGCTTCGAGCATTTGCCCTAACAGAGCCTTGAGCGATTCCGCAACAACCACCGAGCGATGACGTCCGCCCGTGCAGCCAACTCCCACATTGATATAGAGTTTCCCGCTTTGCGCATACTTGGGAAGTAAAAACTTAAGAAGATGTCCATATTGGGTGATGAATTCCGGCAGTGTTGGGTCGCGTGACACGTAATCAATAACAGGCTCATCGAATCCCGTTCGGTCGCGCAAGTTATCAACGAAGTATGGGTTTGGCAAAAAGCGCACGTCGACAACAAGGTCACAATCAAGCGGAACCCCGTGCTTAAAGCCAAAGGATACAAAATTGAGCCGCAGAATACGCTTGGGGGCGTTCTGCAAGGTGTCAACAAATTCGCGAATGTGTTGCCGGAGTGCATGGATGTTGAGGCTCGAGGTATCAATCACTACATTAGAAACCTCACGCACCGGGAAAAGGCGGTTTTTTTCTCGCTGAATGGTGTCCTCTAAGGTCTTGTCCTTTTCGGCGTTAAACCCGGGGTGGGGGCGCCGTGTTTGACCGTAACGCTTGATAATGACATCCGAATGGCAGTCTAAATAAACGAGTTGCAGAGAACTGGGGCGGGGCTCGAAATCCTGCAGGATAGATAAGAGCTGCGCTTGCTTCTCCCGAGAATCGATATCAAGCGCCAGAGCAACCCGTTGCCCAAGACTCGCGCTCGGTGAAGCTCCAAGCGAGCCGTCCGGTGGCGATGATTGCCCCAAAAACTGAAGAAAATTCTGAAAAAGGGGAACCGGCAGGTTCTCTATTGTGAAGAACCCAAGATCGGAAAAAGTATCGATAGCAGCCGACTTACCCGCCCCTGAAACGCCGGCAACTAATACCACCGTCGTAGACCCATCGCGTAGTAGCGGTGGCAAGGAAACGCGCGTGCCTTCTCCTATCCCTTGCTGCGACATATGTTATACCACATCTGGGGCGACTCTCTCTCAGTGGTGTGCCGTAATCTTTTCCTTATGTTTGCGAAGTTGCTGGGTAAGGGAGCTAACCAGCCCATCAATGGCCGAGTACATGTCGCCGCTTTCCTCTTTACCGTTCATCGCCATTCCATCAACATACACAGTTACTTCCGCTATCTGACGATTCTTTTCGACCTGTAGAACGACATGCGCCTCGGTATCGCGGTGAACAAATTTTTGCAGGCAGTTTCTGAGCTTCTCAGTAACGTACTCTCGAAGGGGATCGGTCGCCTCGGTATTACGAAAGGTAATATTAATGTTAATAAGTTTTGAGTTTTCCTGCATGATGAATGCTCCCTGTTCAACGGAGAAAAAATTGCTCAACGGAGAAAAAATTCGCTTGTAGAAGTGTAAGCGATTCCTCGCGCTAGCGCAAAAGACTAGCCTGCATTTCTCACCAACTTCGTCGCGAGGAGAGGTATGTGGATGAAGGTGCAAGGAATTTTGGAAAATTAGGGCGAAGCTGTACTGAAGTACAGCGAGGTCGAATTTTCCAAAATGACGAAGCAGATTCGCCACATACCCCTCCGCAGCAGATGGCTGGTGAGAAATGCAGGCTAACCCAGTTTGCAATAAATTAGAAGAGTCTTTTGCGACGTGAGGACGACGCAATTCCAAGATTTTCTCGATATTTTGCCACGGTGCGGCGCGCGATGGTGATGCCGCCGGCTTGCAATTTTTCAACAATGCCCTGATCGCTAATAGGATCCTCCGGAGATTCGACTGATATGATTGATTTAATCTTCTCCTTGATGAACGATGACGAAAGGTCCCCTTCAGAAGTCTTGATACCGGTCGTGAAGAAGTATTTGAGCTCATATACCCCTTGGGGTGTATGAACGTACTTGTTGGTCGTTACTCGGCTCACCGTGGATTCGTGCATGCCGATGTCGTCAGCCACGTCTTTAAGCACCAGAGGTTTTAATTTTGAAATTCCATGGTCCAGGAATGCCCGCTGAAATTTTACAATGCTTTCCGTAACGCGGTACATGGTCTGTTGACGCTGATGGATACTTCGAATGAGCCATGACGCGGCTTTCAGTCTATCACTCAAGTACGTTTTATTTGGGTCATTTTCATTGCCTTCGTTACGCAATAATTCAAGGTAGTAGGGGCTGACTCGCAATTTTGGAAGGCCGTCTTCGTTGAGGGTAATGACATATTCATTGCCAAACTTATGGACATATATATCGGGCACAATGTAACGGGTGGCCTCGTCCGAGAAGGTGCGGCCGGGGCGAGGTTCAAGCTGCTGAATGGCTGAAACGGCCTTGTATACCTCTTCCACGGCGACCTGCTCCGCCTTGGCGATAAGATCGAAGCGGCGTTTTTCAAGCTTGTCCAAGTGATTCAATACAATCTTCGTCTCGAGGCAACTAGTCTTTCCTTGGCTCTCAAGTTGGATAACCAGGCATTCTTTGAGGTCACGGGCCCCGACACCAGGCGGGTCAAGTGAGCGCAGTCCATCAAGGGCGTGCTCGACGTCCATCACGGTGCAGCTGCACTCCTCGGCTATTTCTTCATTGGATGCGCACAAGTACCCGTTGCGATCAAGGTTACCAATAATGTGAAGCATGATGCGCTTTTCGTGGTGACTGAAATCGGCATCGCGTAACTGGACCAGCAAATGTTCGGTCAAGGTCTCGTCCTTGCCGCTGCTAGCCTCGCTCGTAGGTCGATTGTCGTGATCAATCATGCCTTTGGGAGTCGCCGAGCCTCTATAATCGGTAAAGTTTTCAAGATAATCTTCCCAATCGACAGCGGGCTCTTTACTGTCAGGGGGAGGGGGTTCGGCCTCACCACTTTCCGAGCCGGGCGCCGAGGACTCGTTTTGGGAAGCTTCTCCATCCGTCGAACTAGGTTGAAGCTCGGAGATTGACGAAGTGTTCTCTTCTTTGACTTCTTCAAGAAGGGGATTTTCTAGGAGCTCCTTTTCAATGGCTTCGAGGTACTCAAGTCGTCCAAGCTGGAGGAGCTCGATGGCATGCCTGAGCTGAGGAGTCATCAGCAGATTTTGGCTGAGTTTCTGAAGAAGTTTATTTTCTAAAGCCATAACCTTTTCGGATTAACCTCGGCCAAATTCCACCGTGCCTACTCGATCATACCGGACACCAACTAAGATTCTGAGCCGTATGCGGCGGCTGGCGTGCAAACTCAAGTTTATCATTACTTAAGATGTAAACCGACGCTTATGTATGCAAGAATTATGCGGCGAGATAACCTGCCAGAATTACAGAGTTACTAGCCTGGACCTCGGTGGTGGGAAGTCCGGGTAAAGGGCATCCAGAAACGTTGCTGCCGCGCAGAGCTCCCTTTGCTATAGAGCGAATCCTCCCCCGAGGTAGTACCTCTGAGCCTGTTCGCTGGCGGCTATTTCTTCTGGT
>CAZPBV010000042.1:5973-7915 GCA_964584675.1 uncultured Bdellovibrionales bacterium | reverse complement strand
GACCCCTCTTCGAGTACTTTTCCGTCAATCAAAATATAGGCCCGGTCACAAATTCCCAATGTTTCGCGCACATTATGGTCGGTGATAAGTATGCCGATCCCATTGCTGCGCAACTTAAGAATAATTTCTTGAATATCCTTAATCGCCAATGGGTCAATACCGGCGAAAGGTTCATCGAGCAGGATAAAAAGCGGATTTCGAGCCAAGGCCCGTGTTATCTCAACACGCCGACGCTCGCCTCCCGAAAGTGAGCTTGCTAGATTGTTTCTAAGAGGATCAAGCCCTAGATAGTTCAAGAGCTGCCCCAAACGGTCGGCGCGGTCTCGCTTGGTCAGGCCCTCAATAGTCTCGAGGATCGCCATAATATTCTGGGCAACGGTCAGCTTTCTAAATACCGATGCTTCCTGCGGCAGATATCCAATACCGAGCCGAGCCCGCTGATACATAGGCAACTGGGTAATAATTTGTCCATTGAGGGTCACCGCTCCACTATCGGCGGCAACTAGCCCAACACACATGTAGAAAGTAGTGGTTTTTCCCGCCCCATTGGGGCCCAGGAGCCCAACTACCTCGCCGGCGCTCACACTCACGCTGACCGAATCGACCACTCGGCGTCCGCCGTACGACTTGCAAACATTGATAGTTGAAAGGGTATTCATCACAGGGGAGCGTAGCAGAGAAAGAAGAATAGGGACAGTTCCCGTGGAGGGAAGTACGCTCTTTACCTCTGCTTGAGGGCGTTAGCTACCACTTCGGAGAGCTGTGACATTTGATACGGCTTCTGAACAAATCCGATAATACCATCGTTGATCAGTTCCTGGACTGCATTGTTGTTAACGTATCCGGTGGAGAGGATAGCGCGGGCCTTGGGGTTAATGCGCTTCATTTCACGAAAACATTCCTTAGCGCCCATTCGCGGCATAACTAAGTCTAATACGACAAGATCGATATCAGATTGGTTTTCTCTATAGTACTCCAGAGCGTCGAGGCCATCACGGGCCGTCACTACCTCGTAGCCGAGTGATCCCAGCATTTGGGCGGTGACGTCGCGAACCACGGTATGGTCGTCAACGATAAGAATCTGACCGTGGCCCGACAGGACATCTTCGACGGTCCTTTCAAGGGCCGTTTCCAGGGGGCGGTCCACGCTGGGGAGTCGCAAAATGAACGAGGTGCCCTCACCGAGGGCGCTCTGCACTTCGATATTTCCCCCGTGGTTCTCCACAATGCCATAAACCATGGCAAGACCCATGCCGGTACCCTTTCCTTGTTCTTTTGTTGTAAAGAAAGGCTCAAAGACGCGGTGGAGATGGTGTGGTGCGATGCCGCAGCCAGTGTCGCTCACCGACAGTTCAAGGGCGGCATGAGAGGAAGTGGTTCCACCCGCAATGTCCAGTAAGCGGGTGCGAATAGCGATCTCTCCCCCGGTTCCTCCGCCGTTCTTCATGCGAACGGCATCGCGGGCATTGAGAGCGAGATTGAGAATTACCTGTTGAATTTGAGTTGGATCGCCGCGGACAAATGGGTTATCCGCACGCAGCTTAAGCGAGATGCGAATGTTTTTTTCGATGGTTCGAGCAAGGATTGCAACCGTTTCTCGAATAGTGGTGTGCAAATTAATTGGAATGTTTTGGTGCTTGCCGCGCCTGGCAAATCCCAAAAGTTTCTGTGTCAGCTCTGATGCGCGCAAAGCCGCTCGCTCAATTAAATCCACATGTCTCGCTATGGAAGGCAGCCGTTCGCAAGACATTTTAAGCAGGCTTGTATAGCCGAGAATACCGGTCATCATATTATTAAAATCGTGCGCGATGCCGCCGGCCAGTTGTCCAATCGCATCCATCTTTTGCGACTGTAAGAGCTGGTCTTGGAGCCGCTTTCGCTCGGTAATATCGGCCGCTACCCCGAGGACGTATGTTTGAGGATCGTGGGGCAAAGTCAGAGG